>CAMOFU010000299.1 GCA_946613705.1 uncultured Clostridia bacterium | reverse complement strand
GCTATGTCCGACCCCGCCGGCAGGGGCGAGCCCCTGCACCCATTTCACGGGACGCTCCCGTTGGTCGCTCCACTTTGTGCGGGCGTTGAACTACAGACACCGCGTCTTATACTGTGTATAGTGAAGTACACAGGCACTCGCATTCTTGGGACAGAGTGAGAACCTGTCGATTACTTACTATGTCCGCCCCCGCCGTCATACTATGTTATCCTTTGATACTATTTTTCAATAGGCGGCAATGCGCCGTCGCCGCTGCGACCCGCGGCGACTGAAAGTTTGGTGATTTAATGAAGCGTATTCTTATATATGATGACAGCAGAAGCAGCAGTGAACAGCTGAAGGGGCTGCTTGAGACTATACTGAGCAAACGCTATACTGCCGTCGATATTGCGAACACACGGGAGGCTGCCGAAAAGCTGCTGGCAGAAAATGCCTATGTGCTGATCTTTCTTGATATAGAGCTTGACGGCGGCGGGAACGGAATAGAGCTCGGTGCCGAGATGCGCAGAAGGTTTTCGGGGACGAGCCTTGTGTATGTTACCGCACATATCAAATACTGCGAGGAGATCTTCCTCGCGGCACCCGATGCATTCCTTGTGAAGCCCTTCACCGAGGAGGCTGTCCGCAGGACGATAGGGATAGTACACCGCCGCTTTCATGAGCCCGACAGCATCAGCATCGCCGCCTCGAAGAACCTGATAGAGACTATCCCGCTCGATAACATCGCTTACATAGAAACAGCCGCACGCAGCCTGTGCCTGTATAACAGGGAAATGCGCCTGCTGTATAAGTTCTATAACATCAAGCTCACCGATATAATCGGCAAGCTGCCCGCTTATTTTGTCCGCTGCCACCAGAGCATCTGCGTGAACATGAAGTTCGTCCGCAGGATAGAGCGTTATCGCTTCACGCTCGAAAACGGCAAGGAGATACCGATAAGCCAGAGCCGCTTCAACGATACGCGGACGAGCTATTTCAGATATCTGGGTGAACGGCTATGATGCATAATTTTGTTTACGCACTCACGCTTTTCGGCAATCTGATCACGGGAGCGTTTTTGTTCGATCATCTTGCGAAGCCCCGCAGGCGCTTCCCCGTGATAATCGGGGTGTGGTACCTGTTTATGCTCGGGCAGTATGCTTTTTTCATGGCTGCCTGGGAGGATGCCCCGTTCGTATTGCAGACGGCGGTGAAGGTGTCTATATGCAATGTATGCGTATGGGTGTTCTATGACGCGAGCACCCGACGGAAGCTTATGATGTGCATTGAGTTTTTCGTTTTGCAGCTGATACCCGAGATCATCTGCGTGACGCTTATCAAACTGCTGTTTGATACCGACCTCAGCCGTGAATACACGCCCGTGAACGATTCGGTCTACATCTCGGCGGGGCGGGTGTTCATGAACAATGTGCTGCTGCTGATGGTGCTTGCGGCTATACTGTTCCACCGCCGCAATGACATCGGAAAGGGACGCGGCCGCAGGGAGATACTGCTGATCGGTGCATTCGATCTTACACACTTTGTCTTTATGCTCGTCTACTACCGTGCTCACCGCAGCTCGGTGACCGAGACGGACAACCTTATACAGATATCCTTTCAGGCGCTGCTGTTTATAATGCTTTTTATCCAGTATTACAGCGTTCAGCGCACCAAGCGGCTTATGGAATCGGAAAAGGAGCTGACTGTGCTGAAGGCGGTAATGGAGAACAACTACCGCTACTACAGGCTGGCAGACCAGAAGCTTGAAGAGGTGTCGCGCCTGCGGCATGATCTGCAAAATCACCTTGAGGTCATCGGGCAGCTGATCGAGCAGAGCGGCGGCAGAGAACGCGCAGAGGATTTCGTGGCGGATATCAACGATAAGTTAAACCGCATTACTACCGTGAACTACTGCGATAACAAGGTGCTCAACGCCCTGCTGGCGGTAAAGCTCAGCGAGTTATCCGACAGCGGGATAAGCACCGAGGTGCTTCTGAGAGACTGTGACGATATGGGCATCAGCGAATACGATCTGTGCAGCCTTGTGTCGGAGATGATCGATAATGCCGCGGCCTGCTGCAATGAGGTCGCTGCGGAGGAGGACAGGTTCATCAGCATCAGGAGCGGCAGGGAGAATGATTGCTTCGTTATCAAGGCGACTGCCTCCTGCTCGGCAGACTATACCTGCCCCGAGAGCCGAATGCGCATAGCTTTGGATATATGCCGCAGCAGCGGCGGCGAGCTGCTTTTTGAACGCAGTGAGAATAGGTTCACCGTGTCTGCGGTGTTGCATATTGTTTGAATTTTGCGCTCAAACGTTTTGATTTTGACGTTTTCTCCCGAAAGGGCTTGAAAAATGAAGAATAATAGTATACAATAAAATGCAGTAGCCGACGCTTACTAAGCAGAGGCTGCATAGGGGGAAATGAAGCAGGGGTAAAGCTGTTTCAAAGAAAAGGCTGCGGCAGAGAACGAAACACTGCCGCAGCCGATTTTTGTTATATCCCCCAATTCTGCTGTGTCTTGCTGTAAA
>CAMOFU010000298.1 GCA_946613705.1 uncultured Clostridia bacterium | reverse complement strand
TTACGGCAAACAAAAACCGCATTCTTCCGAAAAGGCGGGAAAGCTGATACCTAAGCATGGCGCTCACCTCCCGCAGAAATGATAAGCAGGGCACAGCCGAGCGTAACTGCCGCTGCGATGAATGCGGCAATGTATATCACATACAGCTTTACGGGAGAACCGAAAGCGCTGATATAATTTACAGGGGCGAAAAGCCCCGAAATATCTGCGGATAGTATTATGCCTATCTTTGCAGTCTCAAGGTCTCCGCCCTTGTCATAAAGGCTCCCTGCGATCATCGGTACAGCCGCCGCGGCAGCTCCGAGCACGGCAGAAAGAAGTACCCTTCTGCACAGAAAAGACATAAGCATCACAGCAAGACCGACAGTAAATGCACACATCGCCCTGAGCAGATAAGCCGCAACAAAAAATCCCGATACGGTCATAGCCTCGGGAGCAAGCTCATACCCTGCAAGCACCTGCATGGGCGCAGACATCACAGAGCCTCCCGAAAGCAATATCGCAGTGCCGACAGTTATGATACCGTAGATCAGCAGGAATACCAATATGCAGATCATACCGCTCGCAAGCTTTGCTTCGGTAAAACGGAATGAGCCTGTTTTGGTAAGAGAGATCATGTCATAGCGGCGGCTCTGTTTGTCTGCCGAGAAGCTGTAAAACAGCATGGCAAAAAGCCCGATGAACAGCAGCTTGTCCGATGCAAGATAATCTGCAAAGGCATCTGCGGAGCGGGTGTCTAAAAGCCCCTCGGCTGTATGTGTATTCAATACCTTGCTGTAATCATCGGTCAGCAGCGCGGAGGTGTTGAGGATATATGTATCGGTCATGCCCCGCCGTTCGGAACGGCGAAAGCTTTCAAGCTGCTCTTCGATCTTGTTTTTGTATGTCAGCTGCGAGGAGGTATGCTTTTTTATCTCGCTCCATATCCTTCTGTCCCCTGCCTTGTCGGGGGCATATTCGCCCTGCGCGGAATCGTCCTTGTATAGCGCCTCGATCATTTCGTTCGGGATCACCTTTGGCGGAGAATAGGGATCATAGTCCTCTCCGTAGATATAGTCCATCACAGCCTGCTGTGCCTTGCTGATGCCCTGCGAGGAATTCTGTATTTTCTGTTCGACCGTTTGCAGTATATCCTCCTGCTTTGAGACCGCTTCAAAGGCCTTAGAATAATACGGTTCATCGGAGCGTGCGTTCAACATGGCAAACACTATCAGGATCAAAGAAAACAGCGTGACGGCTATGATGATAAGCGCTGCCTGTTTAAGCTCTTTGGCAAGGATAAAACGAAACAGTTTCATAGCTCAATCCGCCTCCGTTTTGCGTTCTTCCTGTTCCTTTTCCTGTTCTGCTTCTATCTGTTTTATTCTCTGTAATTCGTTATACTCTTCCTCCGAGATCGGGGTGCCTCGGTCGTCCAAATAGTAATTCCAGCTGATCTCGCTTATCAATTCCCGCCTGCCGTCCTCGTAATATTTATAGAACCTCGAAGCGGTGCCGCCCTCACATTGATGCACCTCGACCACGATAAAGTCAAGGCTTTCGCTTGCGGCAAAGCTCGCAATGTTTTCGCTCTTTATCGGATCGTAATCAGCGTCGGTCTTCAATACACCCCTGCAAACCGATCCTGTCTTGTCTGTCACGGGATCGTATATGATGATCTCGCTGCGATAGTCCTTGTTTTCTTTATTGTAGCAGAAGAATACGATCTTGCCGTGCCAGAAGGCAAACTTTGCGATACCCTTATCCGTGGAATAAACTGTTTCCTGTCTGCCGCTTATCGGATCATAAGAACGAAGCTCTCCGCTTTCGGCATTGCAGTAATAAACAAGGCCGTCCTTTACTGTCCACATACAGCTGCCGTAATACTCTCCCACATCTATCCCTGTATCAACGGGTGCGATACCTGCTCTCGCATCGTCAAAGGTCGTATAATACAGGTGCAGCCCGAAGGAGGGAGTCATCTTATGGAAATAGATATTATCTCCGTCGATCAGATAGCCGTAAACATCGTCAGCCAGCTTTTCTTCGGTATCAGTCTCGATATCGCAGCGAATAAGCTCGGAATCGGACAGATAGCCCTCGTCATTCAAATGCTGCTTCTCGCCGTTGTCCCGAAACGGGTCCCTGAGATAAAAAACATTTCCGTTGGAGGAGATCACTGCCCTGTCCGCCTCATATTCCGCAGGAAGCTCCTTTATCACCTTTACTGTGTGAAGGTCGGGGTCGATCAGCGAAAAACGGGACGGAGAATGATCTCCGCCGACAGACCACGAGTTTGTGAATATCTTTCCCTGATAGATCGAAATGCCCTGAGTAAGCACCGAATCGGAGACGTTCCCCGATATTTCAAGCACGGTGCCGCTGCTCTGATCGTATTCATACAGCCCACCCTCCCAGGGGGTAAAATAGATAAAGCCGCGGGCAAAGTAGATTATATCCGAAGATGTCTCTGCCGCATTAAAATCGTGATCGAAGCTGTAGGCGGCCTCTTTTACGATCTCGGTCTCCTTGACT
>CAMOFU010000297.1 GCA_946613705.1 uncultured Clostridia bacterium | reverse complement strand
ACAGTGAACAACAGCTCCAAAAAGCACCTTGACCGTTCACTGTTCTCTGTTTGTTATTTCAGCTTGAAATGCAGGGGCATACCGTTGCGCATGGCGATATTCACCTCGCCCTGAATGAGCGGGAGGAAGTACCTTTCCGCTGCGGAGGTAACGTCGTTGCCCTGCGTGTTTATCCACTCGGAGGGGAAGAACTTCTCCTTGTTCGCCACCAGCTCCGCCGAAGCAGCCTCGACCGTAACCACATAGGGAACATCGGAAAGGCGGCGGAACACCATCGTTTTGCCCGTCTGCCCCTCAAGTGCTGTGACAACGCCCTGCGAGCCGATCAGCTCGGCCTCGTCGATATCCGTCTTTGAGCAGATATGCGAGGAGCAGCGCTGCATGACATTGAGCTCGATCGAACGCACCTTGCAGCCGATCTCGCGGCGGACGATATTTTCAAGCGCCTTGCCCACGCCCGAAAGATACTCGTGCCCGAAGTTATCGACAACTCCCGAGCGGCAGTTCTCCTCGGGTATCTCCACTCCCTCGGAGACCGCAACGATCACCGCCTTGTGCTTTGCCATCATAGCGCGCACGTCCTCGACGAACTGCTCCACCGAGAACTTTCTCTCGGGCAGATAGATCAGGTGCGGAGCGATCTCATCATTGGCTCTCAGTGCGCAGGTGGATGCCGTGAGCCAGCCCGCGTGCCTGCCCATGACCTCGATGATCGTGACAGACTCTATGGAATACACCGAGCTGTCGCGGATTATCTCCTGTACGGTGGCGGCAACGTATTTTGCAGCCGACCCGAACCCGGGAGTATGATCGGTAACGGGCAGGTCGTTGTCGATAGTCTTGGGTATGCCGATGACCCTTATCTTCGAGCCGCGCCCGATCAGAAAAGCCGAGAGCTTCACGACCGTATCCATCGAATCGTTTCCGCCGATATAGAAGAATGCCTCTATCCTGTGCTTCTCAAAGCAGCGGAGTATAGTCTCATACACCTCAGCGTTCTCCTCCTGCGGGGGAAGCTTGTACCGACAGGAGCCCAGCACGGTCGATGGGGTCTGACGCAGCAGCTCCATGTCCTCGTTGGTCTTGATAACGAGCTTGAGATCTATCAGCTCGTCCTTGATCACACCCTCAATGCCGTTTATCGAGCCGAACACCGCATCTATCTCGGGTGTCTTGAGTGCCTGCTTGAACACCCCGACCAGTGATGCATTGATGGCACAGGTGGGTCCGCCTGACTGAGCAACCGCAATATTCATTCTTTATTTTACCTCCGTATCACGGCACCTCCGCCGTGTTTTTTGATATTTGTCTTTATTATATTATTGATTATAACACATCTGTCCCCAAAATGCAAATTTTCCGCTCCCCTTTTTGTGTTTTTCTCATTTATCGACAATGGTAATCGTTTTACCGCAAGATGCTTTTGTCTCTTATCTCAAAACAGACGATATGAGCAAATAGTTTTTGATATGCTTTTTTTACTTGACAGGATATGCTTTGTGGTGGTATAATATAAGAAGCATAGCAATTTCCCAAATGAGTCGCGGAAAGGGTCGGGATACTCCATGAAAAGAATAGCCGCTGCAGCCTGCCTCTCTCTGCTGCTCTCATTGACAGCCTGCTCGGACGGACAAGGCTCCGATCCAGTCGGCAGCAGCTCCGTTGATGCTTCGTCAGCCGAGTCCGCCGCTGCGGATCCCGCCGATACGAGCAGCCTGACCGACAGCTCGGTACCCGAAACGGGCTCTCAGGGTCATTTCGCCCCGAGCGAGGCAGTCGGCGAAAGGCTCAAGGCCGTTTACGATATATACAGCAAGGGGACCTATACGCTCGAATGCACCCTCACAGGCACCGATATCGATGGTGAGATAAAGCTTTTGCAGATAGCCGACGGGGGCGACCTTTATCAGCTCCAGACCGAGGCGCTCGGCAGCCACGGCACCGTCACGCTCTCGGGCAAAAGCTACGACTTCGATTATGTCTGCGGTATGTACCGCGGGACAGTCGGCGCTCCCAAGCTGAATGTCGTGACACAGATAGTCGAAAACGGCGTGCCGAGGACAAATACTGCCGTCCATGAGGACGAGGGATACGATACCGAGCAGTATACCTATACGGGCGATACCTATATCACCGTTATGGATTTCTTTTTTGATAAGCAGGACGGCCATCTCGTCAAATACGATACGACCTATAAGGTCGAGGGCAGGGACGATGTGGTCGAGACAAGAACGGTCACAAGGCTGGACAACGAGGCGGACGGCTCCGTTTTCAATGCCTACTTTGCCGATACGCTCGTGGATTTCGATTCCATGAGCGAGGAGCAGCGGCTGGGCTTCTGTCAGGGGCTCTGCGCAAGCTACGGCATCACGCCCGATGAGATGTCCGATTTTGGAGTGACTGCGGCGGAGCTCGGCAAGGTCGATTACGATACACTGTCCGCTCTCATACACACCTGCGGCAAGCCGCGCGACCGTCAGGGCGCTGCCGAAAGCAGTGCGGAAAGCGCAGCCGAT
>CAMOFU010000296.1 GCA_946613705.1 uncultured Clostridia bacterium | reverse complement strand
GTTTGACTTTTGGGGTGGGGTCTGGTATAATTATTGATGAGAGAGCAGCGCCGATACAGCTTCGGCGGTCTGTTCCCACTGTGCTTCGGGGGATATCTTCGGCTCTCCGTCACCGCTTTGAGCGCCGTAGCTGCCGAACTGTCCGTGATTCCCGCCATCGATGACCACCGTTTCGGTATCGGTCGGGAAGTTTGCTTCGGCGGCTCTGTATTCCTCCATGTTGAGCACTCTGTCCTCACTGCCGTATACCGACAGGCACGGCAGCGTGTCGGGCAGACTGTCTGCGGGATAGGCCGCAAGCAGTATCAGCCCCGAGAGCTTGTCGGCATTTGCTGCCGCGTACTTTGATGCGGCGACTCCGCCTAACGAGTGCCCTCCGAGAAAGAAGCGTTCGTAGCCGCCCTGCCCGATCATCTTCCCTGCCGCCGAAATGTCAAATATCGGCAGCCTCATCGGCATATCTGTCAGAAAGCAGTCGCAGCCGCGCTCTGCGATCAGGCTCATAAGCGGCGCATATGCCTCGGCTTCGACCTTGCCGCCATGATAGAAGATGAGCAGATCCTTCTCGCCTGCACCGTCAAAAAGCCACCCGCGGTCATTCTTCACAACATGGACAGAGCCCCTGTCTTCAAGGTATGCGCGCGCAGTGTCGTCTGCCTTGTAGTAGATATTGACATATATCCCGAAGGCGAGCAGCACCTCCGATATAAGCGCTGCCGCCGTGACAAGCACCCGCTTTCCGATACCGCTGCGGCGGCGGGTAAAAAAAACAATATAAACTGCACCGCACAGCACCGCAAGAGCTGCTGCGGAAAAGATGACAATTAAAAATATATCCATAGTCGGTCCTCTCTGTATCATATCACGGATATGACGACCATTATTAATATAACATTTTTAAATAGATTTATTTAAAAGTAATTTTTATCAGTTTGTAAACAAAACGGAGGTTTCAATGAAGAAAATAATGTTCTTTGATATAGACGGCACTCTGCTGCCCGAAACGGGGGAGCCTATCCCCGATAGCACCGTTGCCGCGATCGAAAGAGCGCGGAACGCAGGAAATCTGCTTTTCATCAACACAGGCCGCCCCGCTGCCAATGTTGACGCAGATATCCGCTCGCTCGGCTTCGACGGCTTTGTGTACGGCTGCGGTACACAGATAGAGTGCGGCGGCAGGGAGATATTCTACCATACCGTTGATAAAGCGCTCTGCCTTGAAACGGCAGAGCTTATACGCAGCTGCAATGCGGTGCCGATGTTCGAGCGGCGGGACGGAGTGTTCTTTGACGTTAAGACCCGCAGTATACCGATGATAGATCATGTCCGCGAGAGCTTTGCGGCACAGGGAAAGAATGTCTCCCGCACAGTCGGCGACGCAGATTTTTCCTTTGATAAATTTATTATATGCAGCGACGCCGAAACTGACACCTCCCGCCTCAGAGCTTCCCTTGAACGGGATTACTTCTGGATAGACCGCGGCGAGGGCTTTGCAGAGCTTGTGCCGTCGGGCTGCTCCAAGGCCACGGGTATAGAGCGGGTGCTCGGCTTTTACGGCCTCGCCCGAGAGCTGTCCTATGCGGTCGGCGACAGCCTTAACGACCTGCCCATGTTCTCGGCGGTCGGAACATCAATAGCTATGGGCAACGGCGAGCCGCTCATCCCGTATGCAGACTATGTTACCGATGATATCCTCGAAAACGGCATCTATAACGCAATGGAGCATTTCGGTTTTTTCAGAACGGAGGCAGAGCAATGATAACAGAGAACGGAGAATGGCTGATGCTCGGGGCAAAACGCGGCGACCCCGATACACTGCATAACTGCGATGAACTGATAAGATATGTGGACAAGGCGGGGTTTCTGCCGCTGTTCTCAAACGGCATAGACGGCTTCTCGGCTGAGGAGCACGCAGTTGCACGCTGGTGGTGGAGCGGCAGCACCGAGCACGACCCGTGGGAATGGCGGGTGCAGGCAGCTCAGTCGGGACGGGTGGCATACGGAAAGTTCTTCGGCGGCAAGGCGGGCTTTATCTCGCTTGAATGGCTGCCCGTGTTTGCCAATTACCGCCGCGACGGCTACGACTTTGACAGTCTCTATGAGGAGGGACTCGCAAAGGGCCGCGCCAAGCGGATCATGGAGCTGTTCGGCAGCGGCGGAAGGCTCTATTCCTACGAGATAAAAAGCACCGCAGGCTTCGGCAAGGGCGGGCTGAAAAATTTCAGCGGGATAATGACCGAGCTTCAGGACAAGCTCTATCTTGTCATCACCGATTTCAGGCGCAGAAGGAACAAGCGCGGTGAGGAATACGGTATGCCCGTCGCGCAGTATGCCGCCCCCGAGGACGTGTGGGGCTATGAGCATATGTCGGGCTGCTACGGCGAGTCCCCCGAAGAGTCGCACGCACGCATCATCGCAAAATTAAAAGAGCTGTATCCCGATGCCGAGGAGCAGGAGATAAAAAAGCTGATCTGAGACTCGGGTAGTATACAAGTATACAAGTATACAAGTATACA
>CAMOFU010000295.1 GCA_946613705.1 uncultured Clostridia bacterium | reverse complement strand
CTCAGCCCTGACGGTAAGTGTATCGTTCTCATATCCGACCGAACGGACGGTGCAGCCTATGAAGTCTCTCGCCTGTGAAAGCACCCGCTTCTGCTTTTCATCGTATGTGCCGACATCATCGGAGGTGAACAGCACCGAGCCGAAGATGTGGTTTATCAGCGTAAGGCTCTGCCTGCGGCGGGGGGAGAGGGAGTTGTTTTCATTGCGAAGGAGGAAAACATCGGGGTCGTTTCTGAAAAAGCGCCCGTTCAGCTGCCTGCGGAAAACGGTGTTGAGCATGGAGTTCCTGGTAGAGACACGCTCGCGGTGGGTCTGCTGCATCACAAAGGTGTCATTCCACATAAGGCCGACATCGCAGCCGATGCGGCAGTAATCCACCTTTCCGAATGCCGCACCCAGCGGCACACCGCACCCAAGGATAAGCTTATCGCCGCAAAGCTCCCTGAGAAAGTCCATTGCATCGCACATCATCTCGCCGCGGCTCTTGCCGTATTTCGGCAGTATGCACGCCGCGTATAGAAAGTCGAGCTTTACCAGATCGAAGCCCCACTTGTTCAGCACCGTGTCAAACACCTCGCGGAGGTATTCCCTGAACTCCTCGTTGTATATATCCAGCGCGTAGCTGCCGCTCCAATTGCAGCCCGCAGGCAGGGGGGCGCCGTTTTTATCCTTGACTGTCCAGTCGGGGTGCTCCCTCATAAGCGATGAGTTTTTCTCGCAGACAAAGGGCGCAAGCCACAGACCCGCCTTCAGCCCCTCGGCGTGGATACGCTCGGCTATCGGGGAAATGCCGTTTGGGAATTTGTTCTTATCAAGCAGCAGCCAGTCACCGACCGCCTGCTGGAACCCGTCGTCTATCTGAAAGATATCGGTCGGCATCTCTGAGGATATCAGCGCATCAAGATCATGGAGCAGCTTATCCTCGGAAATGTCCTGATAATGGCGGTACCAGCTCGTATACCCCCGAAGGAGCGCAGGCACATCACGGCTTTCGCAGCGGCTGTCATAAAGCTCGCACCAGCTGTCGAACACCTCGTCCTCGCTGCCTGTGAGAAATACACAGTCTATCGCATTGAATGCCTTTGTGTAAACTGCTCCCTCACAGTCGCGGGAGAGCTTCAGCCGCTTTTTTTCGGCGATCAGGGTCATCTTGGTAAATCCGCAGCGTTCCGAGAGCGAGCCGCAGAGGCAGTATTCGTCACCGCTCCTGATATAGCAGTATGTCCAGCCGTGCAGCACTCCCTTGTGCAGCGAGTAACGGGCAAAATTATAATCCCCGTATTTATCGAAATCGTACTTTCGCACCAGCGGTGCGGGGATCTGCAATATCCCGCGCATTCTGTCGTTTACCGTAAGCTCGCAGCTGTCCGTCCAGGACTGATAGCCGTTCATGAACACTCTGTCGTCCCCCGCGGGATCGGCATAGCAGACTACCGAAAGCTCATCAAAGCTGACAGGCCGCTTGGGAGTCACAGCCAGCACAACGTGCCCGTTTTCAACAGTCAGACGGGCAGAGAAGGAGAACCCGTCATAGCTTTCGGTGAACTTTATCACAGCACCCTCTGTGCGGATCACCGCAGTTGGTACAAAGCTTTGCTCTGCCATTTCAAACACCCCTTATTCCTCTGTTTTGTTCAGGTCCTCGGCTATGACAGCAGTGACCTCTTTTTCCTTGTACATACCGAGTATGAGCCCGCCTATCAGGCAAAGCACTGCGGCTGCCGCTGCTGTTATCCTCAGACCGAAGCCGTTCTCGCCTATGCCCTTGATCGATGTGAACAGCACCATTGCAAGCGCCTGACCGAGCTTCATCGCAAAGGTCCTTGCTGCGAAGAACATACCCTCGCGGCTCTCACCTGTCCTGATGCTGTCGGCCTGAGCAACGTCCGCAACGATCGCCTGCGGGAGTATTCCGAGGACTGCCATCGGGATCGATGCCAGCACCGCGATCATAACTCCGTTGACCATCTTGGGCAGACCCAGCTTTCCTGCAAAGGCGGTAAACAGGAACACCATGCTGAAGAATATGAATGCCGCCATGACGAGCTTCTTCTTGCCGAGCTTCTTTGCAAGAATGTTTACGGGCGCGTAGAACACAAGGCTCATCACCGTCATGATCGCAAAGAGCATGAATGTCTTGTCGGCACCGAGCCCGATCAGTGAGGTGATATAGAACGAAAGGCCTGTCTGGAACATGGTAAGCGCTACCCAGTAGAAGATATCGGAGGCTACGAACTTTCTGAATTCCTTGTTGCGGAAGGTCTTTGAAAGAGATGCGAAGGCGGGAGTGTCAGAGGGCGTGGTGTCAACATAATCCTTTTCCTTGATCCCGAAGACGGGTACCAGCATACAAACGGCAGCAACTGCGGCAAGTATACCGATCGTTACTCTGAATGCGTTGGCATAGCCGAGAGAATCGCGGAAGATGCCTGCTATGTTCGGAACAAGATAGCTGATCGCATTGCCGACAAAGAAGGTCACCGAGATATAGGTCGAAACATTTATCCTGTCCTTGGGGTCGC
>CAMOFU010000294.1 GCA_946613705.1 uncultured Clostridia bacterium | reverse complement strand
GTCTTTTACTATGTATGATAAAGCACATGGGCACTCGCATTCTTGGTACAGAGTGAGAAACTGTCGGTCAACTGCTATGTCTGACCCCGCCGTTATACTATGTTATCCTCTAATACTAATTTTCAAAAGGCGGAATTGCGCCGTCGCCGCTGCGACCGACCCCGCCGTCACACTATGTATCCTACTATACTATTTTTCAATAGGCGGAGTTGCGCCGTCCGCGCTAGGACTGGAGGGATTTGATTTGTTTAAGATAAAAACTTCTGCTGCTTTTGATTCTGCGCATTTTCTTTCGGGATATAACGGGAAGTGCGCCAATATCCACGGGCACCGCTGGACCGTAGAAGCGGTCGTGAGCGGTGAGCTTGCGGAAACGGGTGAGAAACGCGGCATGATAATAGATTTCGGAGATCTGAAAAAGGCAGTCCGCAGGCTTGCGGACAGCTTTGACCATACGCTGATATACGAGACGGGCAGCCTCAGACCGACTACCCTTGCGGCTCTTGCGGACGAGGGGTTCTCGCTTACCGAGGTGCCGTTCCGCCCCACTGCCGAAAATCTGGCAAGGCATTTTTATCGGCTGCTGTCATCGGAGCTTGACGGGGTGTGCTCGGTCACGGTATACGAAACACCCGATAACTGTGCTGTGTATGAGGTGGAGAGATGAGCTTTGCGGTGGCGGAAAGGTTCGTGAGCATCAACGGCGAGGGCATAAGGGCAGGAGAGCTTGCCGTCTTCGTGCGGTTCCGCGGGTGCAACCTTGACTGCTCCTACTGCGATACGCGCTGGGCTAACAGCGTCCACTGCCCGAGCGAGCTTATGAGTGCCGAGGAGATAGCGGCATATGCTGCGGCAGAGGGCGTAAAAAACGTTACGCTCACGGGCGGTGAGCCGCTGCTGCAAGCAGATATAGGCAGGCTGTGCGGGCTGCTGGCAGAGCAGGGCTGCCGTGTTGAGATCGAGACTAACGGCAGTGTGCCGATAGGGGAGCTTGCGGAGGCCGAGAGCCGTCCCTGCTTTACCCTTGATTATAAGCTGCCTTCGAGCGGTGAGGAGAAGGCTATGCTCACCGATAATTACAGGTATCTTACGGAGGGCGATGCGGTGAAGTTCGTTTCGGGCAGCATCACCGATCTGGAGCGCGCGGCGCAGATAATAGACGAGTATCGGCTGACCGAGAGGTGCAGGGTATATATCAGTCCCGTTTTCGGGTGCATCGAGTCCGAGGAGATCGTAAGGTTCATGCGGGAGAGGAAGATGAACGATGTGCGGCTGCAGCTCCAGCTCCACAAATACATCTGGGATCCGAGCAGAAGAGGAGTATGAAAAGAGAAATGGATAAGGAAAAGATAGAATACCATATAAGAGGGCTGCTTGAAGCGATAGGCGAGGAGCCCGACAGAGAGGGACTTCGGGAAACGCCCGCACGGGTGGCGAATATGCTGGCGGAGGTGCTGGAGGGCACGGGCTATACCAATCACGAGATAGCGCAGATGTTCGGCAAGACCTTCACCGCTGAGGATATAGGTGCCGATGAGGCGATAGTCATGAAGGATATAACCGTGTTCAGCTACTGCGAGCATCACATGGCGCTGATGTATGATATGACGGTAAACGTGGGATATATCCCGAGGGGCAGGGTGCTCGGGCTGAGCAAGATCGCGCGTATCTGTGATATGGCAGCGAAGCGGCTGCAGTTACAGGAGCGGCTCGGGCGGGACATTGCCGAGATCATCTCCGAGGCGGCAGGCACGCCCGATGTGGGTGTGAGGATCGTCGGCTCGCACAGCTGCATGACGGCGCGGGGGATAAGGAATGCCTCTGCCCGCACCGAGACTGCGACATATCTGGGCGCATTCAAGGCTGACAGCGACCTGAAAAAGCTGCTCGACTGAGGAGGAACGGTAATGAAGGCACTGGTATTGTTCAGCGGCGGACTGGACAGCACGACGGCACTGGCACTGGCAGTTAAGAGGTACGGCGCGGAAAACACCGTGGCACTTTCGGTGTTCTACGGGCAGAAGCACGACCGCGAGATAAGGGCTGCCGAGGAGCTGGCGGGATACTACGGGGTCAGGCGGCGGACGCTTGATCTGGCGGCTGCCTTTGAGGGCTCAGACTGCACGCTGCTCACAGGCTCGGCGGGAGAGATACCGCAGGAGAGCTACGCCGACCAGCTCGGCAGGACGGACGGCAGGCCTGTATCGACCTATGTGCCGTTCAGAAACGGACTGTTCCTCTCGGCGGCGGCAAGCGCTGCGATAGCCGAGGGCTGCGGGGTGATATTCTACGGCGCTCACCGCGACGACGCGGCGGGCAATGCTTACCCCGACTGCTCGGAGGACTTCAACAGGGCGATCTCGGAGGCTGTGTATATTGGCAGCGGCGGTCAGGTGAGGATAGAGGCTCCGTTCGTCGGGCTCAATAAGGCGGATATAGTAAGGATCGGCACAGAGCTGGGAGTCCCGTTTGAAAAGACATGGAGCTGCTACGAGGGCGGCGAAAAGCCCTGCGGCCGCTGCGGCACCTGCCGCGACAGGATAGCAGCATTCGAGTCCTGCGGCCT
>CAMOFU010000293.1 GCA_946613705.1 uncultured Clostridia bacterium | reverse complement strand
TGCACTGCACACCCGTTTATTCCGAGCTGATACGGGAGGTCAACGCAGGCGAGGGCAGCGGCAAGGTGACAGCTTATTATATCGATCAAAGAGTATTCCGGATCCGACTCGGGATCATGTTCGGCCGATAATTCTTCCAAAACCGCGCAGATACGCATAAAATCGGCATAGCAGGAGAGAGTGCCGAAAAAAAACGTGCCCTGAGGTATAAAATATTTCAAAAAGGTCTTGACGAAACAAAAAGTAAACGCTATAATATCATTATAAGGTGGCAGGTGAGCTTTATTCCTTGCAGAGCCTGCAAACAATGCAGATCATTATTTTGTTTGGGAGGGGTCAGTATGATTTTTGATAGGATTTGTCAGATCATTGCGGAGCAGCTCGATATCGAGGCTGAAAACATCAGAATGGATTCTTCTATCCAGGACGATCTCAATGCAGATTCGCTTGATGTTATGGAGGTCGCCATGGCAGTCGGCGATGAGTATGATATCGAGATATCGGAGGAAGAGCTTGATAATATCAAGACAGTCGGTGACGTGGTGAGATACGTTGAGGCTGCCGTGAACGATGATTGACAGAATAATGCCGAGCCTCTGAAAAGGGGCTCTTTTAGTTTTTTTTATTCTATACGGGTATATTGACGGTAAGAACAGGGAAGGGAGACTTGAATGAGATCAAAACGGATACTCAGCCTGCTTGCGGCTGCGGTGATGCTCGGCAGCTGTGCATCGGGGGAGAGCTCCTCTCAGACCGAAAGCTCTGCTGCCGATACAACTGCCGCAGTAACAACCGCCGCAGTAACGTCGGCGGCAGCTGCCTCTGCCGCACAGTCCGAGGCGGAGGTCACGACAACATCGGTAACGGAGACTCATGAGACGGAGGAAGCTTCGGAGGCTGAAACGTCGGAGACCGAGAAGCAGCCGTCCGATATCACACCGCTGATGTGGGAGGCAGAAACGGAGAACGGCGGCAGGGTAGTGATGATGGGCACGATGCACGCGCTCAAGGAGGAATGCTATCCTCTGCCCGAGAGCATTACCGCAGCACTTGAAAATGCCGATGCGCTCGCGGTGGAATGCGATGTTACCGATACTGCCTCAACGGTCGCCGTGCAGATGGCACAGTTGCAGAATATGTACTATCCCGCAGGAGAGTCGATCGAGGATCACATCTCTGCCGAGGTGCTGAAGGGGGTCAGCGATTTTGCCAAGGCGTGCAGCTTCGATCTCAGTCTGTACAGGAGATGCAAGCCGTGGGTGTATGTGTCGCTGCTTGAAACGATCGTCATGATGCAGACCGATCTGCGGATCGATCTCGGCATAGACAGCAAGCTGCTGGAGTCCGCAAAGGAGGCAGGCAAGAAGATCGTAGAGCTTGAAACTGCCGAGGAGCAGCTCGAGCTTTTCATGAGCCTTGACGACGAGATATGCGAGGTGCTCATGTCGTCATATACGGGCGATCAGAAGGAGCGGCTTGTGGGTCAGATGGAGGATATGTACACCGCCTGGTGCAGCGGCGACTATGATTTCTTCGCCGCCGATGCCGACGGCACCGAGCTCCTTCAGCAGCTGCGGGACGAGGGAGTCGATGAAGAAAGCGCCGAGAAGTTTACGGAGATCTTCGGCAGATACAGCGAGATAATGCTTTACAGCCGCAATAAGGTCATGACGGAAAAGCTTGAACAGATGCTTGAAAACGGAGAGAATGTATTCTTCTGCGTCGGCACAGACCATTTCTGCGGCAGCAAGGGCATAATCGAGCTGCTGCGTGCAGACGGCTATCAGCCGAAACAGATACAGCCATAGCCGCACAGGGCAGTTATTATACAGAAACGATTTGGCGCTGTCAAGCGGTAAACTCATACTTTGTGGAAGATGTTTTGCTGTTCGTCCGTCAGCGACTCCTCGAACGTGATAGCAGTCTTTTCCCACTCATCGGAGAAGTGATAGGTCTTGATAGAACCCGGTCGGCAGTTGTAGATCTCATCGATCATTGCTGATCGTCCTTTCGGCTATCCATACAGAGCAGCCTGTTATTCTATTTCATCGAATATGGTTGATCGCTTGATTTAACGGTGGGTGTCCTTTTAAGTGGTTCACGGAGGTGAACCGGAGGCTGCCCTGATAGTCTATCTCCATATTATCTATCGAATTGTTGAAGCTGCCCGTATTTATGCTGTGAAAGCTGCCGCTCCCGTCGATCACTCCCACACCGTTGTCCGCGCATACAAAGCAGCTGCCGTCCTCAGTCTGCACTATATCGTTCGCCTCGCCGCAGGGAAGACCGTTATCGCTGCTGTAGACGGTGTGGATACGGTCGCTGTGATCATCGAGCTCCATGTTCTCGGCAGAAGCGGGCACCGATGGCAGCATCGCGGCTGTGAACAGTGCGCACAGCACTGCCGCCGCAGTTTTCACCGCAGCATTTCCGTTATGATGCTCCTCTTTGCTGTCGCTGTCGGTGATGTCGGGCGCTGCCTTCCTGCGGAACAGAGTATGCAGCTTGACCGCCGCATACAGCAGGAACAGCGTTATCACCTTATCAATTATCAAGAAAATCCACATAGAACTCGCCGATGATACAGCTCGGTACGAACGGCACCCCGATCTCGGTC
>CAMOFU010000292.1 GCA_946613705.1 uncultured Clostridia bacterium | reverse complement strand
CCTACCTCGCTTGCAGCTTCCATCTTGAATCTGTTGAGGGTCTCTCTGCCCTGCTGGGTTGTGATGCCTTTCATCTTTAACACTCCTTTTTTTGATTTCGGGTTTGCTTTAGTAGTTTATGCGAATGATGATAATATATCACAGGAAATTTTTTGTTGATTGTAGATTGTTGATTGTTGATTCTTGATCGTTGATCTTTGATTTGATTTGTAAACAAGATCGGATAGAATAGCATATAGACAAATATCGGATACTATGATATAATAACTGCATAAAGGAGATGCCCATGAAAGACACGATCTACAAACTGAATATTCCGCTGAGAACTGCCCTGCTTGCCGATCTGCACGACAGGCCGTTCGGGTGGATAACAAGATCACTCATCGCACATAAGCCCGATATCATCTGTATTGCAGGCGATACCGCACACCGCTTTGATTTCAGCGACGATAGGCTTGCTATACAGCAGACGAGGTATGTTCTGCCATTTTTGAAAGCCTGTTCCGAGATCGCACCGACCTTTATGTCACTCGGCAATCATGAATGGCGGCTCTGCGAGGAGGATATCGCGCTGCTCGGCGAAACGGGAGCGACTGTCCTTGAAAACAGCTATTGCTCCTTCGGCAGCGTGCTGATAGGCGGACTGAGCTCGGCGGGGTACACGGCATATAAGAAGCACCGCCGTCACAGTGCCGAGCGCTATCCCGAATGGCACCACGGCGACTGCCCCCATTCTTTTGCGCCCGAACGGTCGTGGCTCGATGACTTCTGCGCCCGTGAGGGGTACAAGATACTGCTCTGCCACCACCCCGAATACCGCGACAAGTATCTGTCCTCGCTGCCGATCGACCTTGTACTTTCGGGTCACGCTCACGGCGGACAGATAAGGCTTTTCGGACACGGGCTCTATGCTCCTGGGCAAGGCATACTCCCCGAATATACAAGCGGTATTCACGGCAATATGGTGATCTCTACGGGTCTTGCAAACACCGCGGGCATGATACCGAGGCTGTTCAACCCGCGCGAAATAGTATATATCGAGCCGATGGAGCAGCCTTACAAAACGAGGAGGGACTGATATGATACGAGAGATAACAGAACACGACTTTGACGGTCTGATGCGGCTTTATATGCAGCTGCACGATAATCCATTTCCCGAGAAAAGCGAGAGAGTGCTCGGGATCTGGGAGCGTATCCTCAGCGACAGGGATCATCACATTATCGTGGCGGAGGTGGACGGTATTATCGTGTCCTCCTGCGTTTGCGTGATAATACCGAACCTTACGCGCGGACAGCGTCCCTATGCTTTGATCGAAAATGTCATCACCGATGAGAGGCACCGCAAAAAGGGCTATGCGACCGCCTGCCTGAACTATGCGAAGGAGATAGCTCTGCGGGAGAACTGCTACAAGATGATGCTGCTGACAGGCTCAAAGGAGCAGTCAACACTCGACTTTTATACCCGTGCAGGCTACGACCGCAACAGCAAGACCGCCTTTATACAACGGCTTTGAGTCAGGGTCGGGCGGTATATCCGACCGATCGACTGCTAAAAAAATCTGCCGAAAGTCATAATTCTTAACTACATTTAAGGTCAGCCGTTTATACTGTATACATAACCTGAAGGGAGGCTGATCTTATGAATAACAATACAAAAAGATCTATTATTATTATCACTATAGCGGTGATAGCTATACTGTCACTCAGCGCGTGCGGTACCGTTACAGACAGCAGTACTGCCGAAAGCGTGACCGCCGCTGTGACTGCAACAACAGTAAAGGCTGCCGATGAGAGCATAAGTGATACAAGTACCGAAGCTGAAACGACTGTCTCTTCGGAGACTGCCGAGACCGAGGAGATCGCAGACAGCGAAGAGCCCGATACATCGCAGGACACCGAGACTGTCAGTCAGACGAACGCAGGGATATCCGAGATCAAGGTGCTTGAAGCAGATGCAGACAACACAGAGCTTTCGGCAGGCAGTGCCACGGTAACGATCGGCAACAAGCAGATCGACCTGAGCGGAGCCTACATAATAGACGGTATTGATGTCGAGCTGACAGGCGGCACCTATTCAAGCTCCGCGAGCGACCAAAATGTATTCCTTGTTATAAACGGCGGCTCGCTGAAGATATCAAATGCCGAGATAACCAAGACGGGTGACGCAAGCACTAACGACTCTCAGCGCAGCTCGGATGTTTCGGATGATTACAATTTCTACGGCATCAATTCTGTTATCCTTGTCGTTGGCGAGGGCAGCTCTGCCGAGATAACAGACTGCATCATAACCTCAGATTGCAGCGGCGCAAATGCTGTATTTGCGACCGCAAACGGCAAGGCTGATGTCAGCAATGTTCAGATCACCACAACGGGCAATTCCTCGCGCGGTGTATATGCGACCTACGAGGGCATCATCAATGCCGATCACATTGACATTACCACAAGCGGCGCACACTGCGCACCTATCGCAACAGACCGCGGCGGCGGGTATGTTACTGTGACCAACTCTACCGTTCAATGCTCGGGCGACGGCAGCCCATGCATCTACTCAACAGGCGAGATAACTGTAGAAAACCTTATCGGAGTATCCACAGGAGCACAGGCGGCTGTCATAGAGGGCAAAAACTC
>CAMOFU010000291.1 GCA_946613705.1 uncultured Clostridia bacterium | reverse complement strand
CGGAAAAGAAGGACGACAGCTCAAAGAGCGATGATTCCTCCAAGAGCGATGACAGCTCAAAGAGCGACGATACCTCCAAGTCTGACGAAAGCTCGAAGACAGACGATACCTCTAAAAAGGACGACAGCTCGAAGTCGGACGCTCCTTCCAAGAAGGACGACAGCTCCAAGAGTGATGATTCCTCATCTAAGGCTTCGAGAGCTTCTTCCTCAAAAGCCAAGACCGATTCCTCCGAGGACGAGGTCGGCTGATAAAATATAACATTATGCATTCGGCGCTCCGATCAAAGTATCGGGGCGCTGTTTTCGTTATCTCTGAATATTGTCATCAGCTTTGTTAATACTTATATCAAAGGGAGGAACGATATGCTGATAGTATTTTTCAGAGCTGTTATCCTGTATATCCTGATAATATTTGCAGTCAGACTAATGGGCAAGCGGCAGATAGGGGAATTGCAGCCGTCGGAGCTTGTTGTGACTATACTTATGTCCAACATAGCAACACTGCCGATCGAGGATATCTCAATACCTATGATAATGGGGATAGTTCCGATCTTCACTTTTGTGTGTCTTGATGTGTTCATGTCGCAGCTTTCGATGAGATCCCGAAGAATGCGTCGGCTGTTCTCGGGTGAGCCTAAGATCATTGTAAGCGACGGGAAGGTAGATCAGCAGGTCATGCGCGAGCTGAGGTATACGGTGGACGATCTTATGGAGTCGCTGAGAAGCTGCTCAGTTTTTGAGCTTTCTGAGGTGCAGCTGGCAGTAGTCGAAACAACGGGAAAGATATCGGTTATGAAGAAGCAGCCCGATGATACCCCGACACGTTCGGAGCTCGGGATAAAGACAGCTGCCGCTGACCCGTCTGTGCTTGTTATCACCGACGGGGAGGTATCCGATGCGGCTCTGCGGTTCATCGGTCAGGACAGGAAGTGGCTTTCAAAGGTAACATCGGCAGCGGGCTTTTCACCTCGGGAGGTTTTTATCATGACAGCAGATAAAAGCGGGAAATATGAGATCATCAAGAAGGAGAGAGGGAAATGAACCGTGCTGTAGTGTGTGCTGTGCTGATACTGGTCATAGCGGCTGCATCGACAGGAGCTCTGCTGCTGCTCGATCGTTCTACAGACCGCGTGTTTGAGCTGATCGATAATGTGATCCTTGCGGGTGAGCAGGGCACCGATGACGATGTTGAAGCTGCAATAGATGAGCTTGAAGGCTTTTGGAAAGAGCATTATATCAGGCTGTCTTACCTCGTTCAGAACAATGCGCTGAACGATATCTCATATGCTGTTGCAAAGCTGCGGCCGCTGTATGAATACAACGCTGATGATTTCATAGCCGAATGTCGGGGGATACGTTATTGGGTCTCGCTGATATATGAGAGCCAGCTGCCGAAGCTTCACTCGATCATGTGACCTCAGCGGCAAACAACAAAGCATCAAAACGGAGGAGAAAACAAAATGAAAACTATAATTGATATTTACGGACGTGTGCCGATCGAGAATTGCTGCGGCGGTACACCTGCGCTTGTTCGGCTGCTCGGAAGAGAGCTTATAGGCTATTCGCTTGAACGACTGAAAAAATGCGGTATCGAAAGCGCATATGTCTGCGCAGATCATGATCTGTCTGAAATTTCGGACTACTGCGGCAACTGCGGGATAATGCCGCTCACGGTGACAGACCCCGAGCTGCTGAAAGTGAAAGAAGAACAAGAGGATATCCTGCTGCTCGGCGGTGAGTATTATTACTCTGCCGCACTGTCCGAGCTCGCTCAGGCAGACGGACCTGCTGTTCTTGTTTGTTCCGAGCCTGTCGGGTGTGACCCGATCTGTTTTATCGGCAGCGACGGGGTGATCTCGGATATCAGCACCGAGAACAGTGAGCTCTGTTTTGCGGGGGCAATATACCTTCCGAGCAGCTTTGCCCATTACTATTCGGGCGGTACTGCGGAGACATTAGTGAAGCTTTTCAAGGACGGTGCTCTGCTTCGTCCGATACAGGCGCACTATTCTGTAAGGGTAACAGGTACACGGGAGCTGCTCGGTCTGCAAAGGCATCTGCTTGACAATGCGGGCGCACTGTCTCTTCCCGATATCGGCAGACACATCTATACAGAGGGCTCTGTTCCGCCTGCGGGAGTGAAGATCATACCGCCCGTTTATATCGGCAATGATGTGACCCTTGCTCACGGGGCGGAGATCGGTCCGTATTCCTCGATAGACGAGGGCGCACTGATAGAGCGCAAAGCCGCTGTTCACGGCTCGTATATCGGCTGCAAGTCTGTTATCGGAGCGCATACTGCTGTAAGCGGGGGCGCTGTGTTTGCAAATGCTCGTTTCGGAAACGCTGTCAAGGTCGGTGAAGGTGCTGCGGTCGGAAGAGGTGCAGCGGTATACAGCAATGCTGTTATCTGCTCGGGAGTAAGCATTTATGCAGGCAGAAAGGTTTTTGAGGGCGCGTATGTCTGCGATGATCTGACAAGAAGCAGTATCTCTTCAAGAACGATAGATGACGATTGCTGCTGTTCGTTAGGGGCTGATCCTTCGCCTGCCGATATACTGCGCTTCGGAGCTGCCATTGGCTCTGCGCTGCCGTTGGATACAACTGTTGCGGTCTGCCACATCGGAACACCGACAGCCGCCG
>CAMOFU010000290.1 GCA_946613705.1 uncultured Clostridia bacterium | reverse complement strand
CAGCGGTAGCGATACCGCCCGTATGGAAGGTACGCATCGTAAGCTGAGTACCCGGCTCGCCGATAGACTGAGCGGCGATAACGCCGACAGCCTCGCCGACCTGGACCTTATTGCCGTTTGCGAGGTTAGAGCCGTAGCACTTTGCGCAAACGCCGTGGCTTGCCTTGCATTGCAGCACAGAGCGGATCTTGATCCTGTCCCTGCCCTCTTCATTGAGAGCAGCCTCTACCTTTGCAGCGTCCTTGACGTTCATCAGCTTGTTATGCGACATTATCAGCTCGCCTGTTTTGGGGTCCTTGAAGTCCTCGCAGAGATATCTTCCGATAAGTCTGTCCGCAACGGATTCGAGCACACGTCCGCTCTCGATCTTGAACACCTCGATACCGTCGGTGGTGCCGCAGTCGTCCTCGTGGATGATAACGTCCTGTGAAACATCTACCAGTCGTCTTGTCAGGTAACCCGAGTCGGCAGTTCTCAGCGCGGTATCTGCCAGACCCTTTCTTGCGCCACGGGAAGCGATGAAGTATTCCAGAACATTAAGACCCTCACGGTAATTGGCTCTGATAGGCATTTCGATCGTCTGACCCGAGGTATTTGCGATAAGTCCGCGCATACCTGCGAGCTGACCGATCTGCTTGATCGAACCACGGGCACCCGAATCCGCCATCATGCTGATAGGGTTATACGGGTCAAGGCTTGCCTTCAGGTCTTCGATGACCTTATCTGTTGCCTTATTCCAGATCTCGATGAACTTCTTCGATTTTTCCTGTCTTGAGATATAGCCTCTCTTATACTGCTTATCCACCTTATCTACGAGGGCATCTGCCTGCTCGAGGATATCCTTCTTGGTAGCGGGGATCTCGGCATCGCAGACTGCGACGGTAAGACCCGACTTGGTGGAATACTTATAGCCCATTGCCTTGATCTTATCGAGCACCTCTGAGGTAGTGGCGGTGCCGTGCTGCTGGATGCAGCGCTGGATAAGGTCGGACATCTGACCCTTTTTGATAAGGAAGCTTATCTCGAGGTCGAACTGTCTTTCCGAATTTGTTCTGTCAACATAGCCGAGGTCCTGCGGGATAAACTCATTGAAGATCAGTCTGCCGACGGTCGCGTCGATGATCTTGGAGACCTGTCTTTCGCCGATCTGCTTGGTGATCCTCACCTTTATAGCTGCCTGCAGCGACACATCGCCCTGCTGGTAAGCCATCAGAGCCTCGTTCACATCTCTGAACACCTTGCCCTCGCCCTTTTCGCCCGGCTTTTCGAGTGTAAGGTAATAGGAGCCGAGCAGCATATCCTGTGACGGTACAGCTACAGGGCTGCCGTCGGAGGGCTTGAGCAGGTTATTTGCGGCGAGCATCAAAAATCTTGCCTCGGCCTGAGCCTCAGCGGAGATAGGCAGGTGTACTGCCATCTGGTCGCCGTCGAAGTCGGCATTGAACGCGGTACAAACGAGCGGGTGGAGCTTGATCGCTCTGCCCTCTACGAGTATCGGCTCGAACGCCTGAATGCCGAGTCTGTGCAGTGTCGGCGCACGGTTGAGCATTACGGGGTGGCTCTGGATAACATTCTCCAGTGCGTCCCACACCTCGGGCTTTGCGCGGTCAACGGCCTTTCTTGCTGCCTTGATATTTGTCTGCGGGTTGGTATCGACGAGTCTCTTCATAACGAACGGCTTGAACAGCTCGAGCGCCATTTCCTTGGGCAGACCGCACTGATACATTTTCAGCTCGGGCCCTACGACGATGACCGAACGTCCCGAATAGTCAACACGCTTACCGAGCAGGTTCTGACGGAAGCGTCCCTGCTTACCCTTGAGCATATCGGAGAGCGACTTGAATGCGCGGTTGTTCGGGCCTGTAACGGGTCTTCCGTGGCGGCCGTTATCTATCAGCGCATCAACAGCCTCCTGAAGCATTCTCTTCTCGTTTCTCACGATGATATCGGGAGCCTCGAGCTCGAGCATTCTTTTCAGGCGGTTATTTCTGTTTATAACTCTTCTGTAGAGGTCATTGAGGTCGGAGGTAGCGTATCTGCCGCCGTCGAGCATTACCATAGGTCTGAGGTCGGGCGGGATAACGGGGACAACGTCGAGTATCATCCACTCGGGGCGGTTGCCCGAGGTGCGGAAAGCCTCTACGATCTCGAGCCTTTTGAGCAGCTTGATGCGCTTCTGACCCGAGGGGGTATCCTCGAGGTCCTGCTTGAGCTCAGCCGAGAGCTTATCGAGGTCGATCTGGCAGAGCAGCTCCTTGATAGCCTCTGCGCCCATGCCTACCTTGAAGGAATCCTCGTCCCACTTCTCTCTTGCCTCCATCAGCTCGCTCTCGGAGATGATCTGGGTCTTTTTCAGATCCGTCTCGCCCGGGTCGATCACGATATACTTGGTAAAATAGAGCACCTCCTCGAGTCTCTTCTGAGAGACCTCGAGCATCTGGCCTATCCTTGAAGGTGTGCCCTTGAAGTACCAGATATGGCTAACGGGGGCGGCGAGCTCGATATGGCCCATTCTCTCGCGCCTTACCTTAGCTCTTGTGACCTCAACGCCGCAGCGCTCGCAGATCTTGCCCTTGAAGCGTATCTTCTTATACTTTCCGCAGTGGCACTCCCAGTCCTTTGTCGGTCCGAAGATCTTCTCACAGAACAGACCCTTGACCTCGGGCTTCTGGGTGCGGTAATTTATAGTCTCGGG
>CAMOFU010000289.1 GCA_946613705.1 uncultured Clostridia bacterium | reverse complement strand
GCAGGATATCCTTTATCTCCTGCCAGATGATCCTTGTCATCTCGTCGCCGTCCATCTCGACCAGCGGTGTTTTCATTTGGATCTTTGCCATTGGTATCTACCTCCGTTTTATTTGAAATATACTGTTCTTTTCTTTGTTTTGTGCGGTTTACGACCCTCACACAAATGCAGCTGCGAGCACGACTATGCCTGCGATACCGAGCAATACCAGCTCTATCATGCTGTGCTTTATCGCTTCAAGGAATGTATCCCCATCGTCATGGTAACGGCGGATGATGCCGATGACGGCGCCGCCGAGCGTGCCCCACAGCAGCAGCATGGGGCCGATACTCAAACGCTTTACACGGCAATAGACCGAATATCCGCCGCCGCACAGCATGAACGCAACCGAATAGAGGAATACGGCCTCGACGTTATACTGCACATGGTCGCTGAGGTTGAAGGCACTGAAAAGCAGCTGAAACAGCGCCCCTGTGGAGCGGTTCCTGTAGTAACGTCTGCGGCCTAAGTTATGGTAGATCTGATCCTCGCGCTCACGCTGAAAGCGGGCATGAGCCAGCATGACATTTACCTTTTCGAGCGCCTCGTCGGTATGGAGGTCGGGCGACACGGAGCTTGGGTCGTCCTCGCCGGGCATCATGCTTTCGACCTTTGGCAGCGTCTGCTTTGACTGCTCGAACTCCCGCACCTTTTCCTGCTGACGCTCTATCTCATCGGCATCGAAGAAATCGGAGAAATCGTCCTCGGGCTTTTTGGGCTTCTCGGGCATACCGAACAGCTCATCGGCGCTCATGCCCGCGAATTTCTTCTCGTACTCCTCGCGTCTGAGCTCTGCGGCGGACTTGCTTGCCCGTCGGCGCTGCTCCGCCTCGGCTTCGTTCTGTTTTTTGAGATACTCCATAGCGTTTTTGCCCGAGTATACATCGTAGTCAAAGTCTCCTGCGGTCACATCTGCGCCGATGCTGCTGTGATCGCTGCCGCCCGAATAGATATCATAATCAAAATCGTTCGAGGTTATGTCATTCTCATTGTCATTAAAGCTCATACCGTCACCTCATCGTATTACAGATCGGAAGGGGTATTATTTCAGGCTTTCTCTGGTATAGTCGAGCAGGCCGCCCGCAAGGATGATATCCTTGGTCCTGCCTGTGAGCTCACAGAGGACGGGGATATTGACACCCTTGGTCTTGTTCACGACGGTAAGCTCTGTCCTGCCCGCCTCTATATCGGCGCGGACGTTCTCGATAGCTATATCGTCGCCCTGGCTGATCTTATCGTAATCCGCTTCATTCACAAAGGTGAGCGGGAGAATGCCTGCGTTTATCAGGTTAGCTCTGTGGATACGCGCAAAGCTCTTGACGAGCACTGCCTTGATGCCCAGATAGAGCGGTGCAAGTGCTGCGTGCTCACGGGAGGAGCCCTGTCCGTAATTCACGCCGCCGACGATGATGCTCTTGCCGAGGTTCTTTGCTCTGCGCGGGAAGTCCTCGTCGCACACTGTGAAGCAGTGCTGAGAGATCGCGGGGATATTCGAGCGGAGCGGGAGTATCTTTGCGCCTGCGGGCATGATATGGTCGGTAGTGATATTGTCGCCGACCTTCAGCGATACGGGGCACTCGATGCTTTCGACCAGCGGAGCGGTCTCGGGGTAGGGCTTGATGTTGGGGCCGCGCAGCACCTCTACGCTGTCCATATCCGCCTCGGCAGCGGGCGGCACGACCATATTATCGTTGATGACGAACTGACGGGGCATCTCGAACTTTGGCATATCGCCCAGCTCGCGCGGGTCGGTAAGATAGCCTGTAAGAGCCGAGAGCGCTGCCATTTCGGGAGACACAAGGTAGATCTGACCGTCCTTGGTGCCCGATCTGCCCTCGAAGTTTCTGTTGAAGGTACGCAGTGAAACGCCCTTGGAATTAGGCGACTGACCCATACCGATGCAGGGGCCGCAGGCGGATTCGAGGATCCTTGCGCCCGCATCTATCATCGTGGCGAGAGCGCCGTTCTGAGCGATCATATTGAGCACCTGCTTTGAGCCCGGGGCGATCGCCAGCGAGACATCGGGGTGAACGGTCTTGCCCTTTAATATGTAAGCGACCTTCATCATATCCATGAAGGAGCTGTTTGTGCAGCTGCCGATACATACCTGATCTATTTTCAGCCTGCCGATCTCCTTGACGGTCTTGACATTATCGGGAGAATGGGGACAGGCAGCCATAGGCTCGATCTTCGAGAGGTCGATATCGACGGTCTCGTCATACACCGCGTCGTCATCGGCCTTGAGCTCTGTCCAGACATCGGCTCTGTCCTGAGCCTTGAGGAATTCGAGAGTCACCTCATCGGAGGGGAAGATCGAGGTCGTAGCGCCAAGCTCTGCGCCCATATTGGTGATCGTCGCGCGCTCGGGGACGGTAAGGGTCTTAACGCCCTCGCCGCAGTATTCGATGACCTTGCCGACACCGCCCTTGACCGAGAGCCTTCTGAGCACTTCAAGGATAACGTCCTTGGCTGCGACCCACGGAGAGAGCCTGCCTGTGAGGTTGACCTTGACGATCTTGGGGTAGGTGATATAGTATGCGCCGCCGCCCATAGCTACAGCCACGTCCAGTCCGCCTGCACCTATAGCGATCATGCCGATGCCGCCGCCCGTGGGGGTATGGCTGTCGGAGCCGATGAGGGTCTTGCCGGGGATGCCGAAGCGCTCGAGATGCACCTGATGGC
>CAMOFU010000288.1 GCA_946613705.1 uncultured Clostridia bacterium | reverse complement strand
CTTCAGAAAGGTTTTCCCCAGTAGGTCCCGCAGACAGTAAGGGTAAATTATCATTAGCGGTGATACATAGCAGGGGTGGGGGGATAGAAACAGTCAGTCGTTGAGGTCGATGTCCCAGCCGTTGAGGTATTTCTGGAGGGACGAATAGTCTTTCATATTTATCTTGCCGTCGCTGTTCATATCGGAAGCGTCCTCAAGGATCTCGGAGGACGGGTCATTGAGGTGCTTTTGCAGGCGGGAGTAATCCTTCATATTTACGGTGCCGTCCGCATCGCTGTCGCCGAACTTATAGAGCTCGAAGTCAAGCTCGGGGAGGTCGCCGCCGACGGTGAACGTGATGCTCTTGGGAACATACTTGGGTTTTCTCACGGTAAAGGTATACTCGCCCTTTGAAAGCCCCTCGAGCTCGAATGTACCCTGTGAAGCGAGCGGCACATTTATGACATTGCCGTCGGCACTTTCGATCGTGAGGGTGATATCCGTGTTATCGTCCGCCTTGCTTGTATGGAGTTCGATCGAGCCTGAAACTACAGTATCGAGCAGTCTGTAGCTGATGCCGAAATTCTCGGCGTACTTATGTGCTGCGGAGTCGGTATAGCAAAGGATAGTGAAGCCGTCATTTTTCAGCCATTCCGCCGTCTCATAGTCGGGATAGAAGCCTGCGCAGTGATCGTCAAGCTCGGTAACGCAGGCGGGTACAGTCAGCTCGGCATTAATGAGGTAGCTGCACATCTGACGGTCGAGAGCAGTAACGGGAAGTCCGCCGATAGTCTCGGGTATCTCTGCTGTGGCTATGCCGTCGCTGTTGGTCTTCCAGGACTTGACAGCTGTTATCATAGCGGTGCCGTCGCTGCGCTTTACATATTTGAATTCGGGCATACTGCTGTCTGTTTCATCGTTGATAATAATATATCTGAGGTCGCTGCTGTGAGCATATCTGTAGCCCTCGGTGCCGTAATACACCAAAAGATCTGCATTGGAGCCGAAGGCATTATCCGCAATGCTCGTAACGCTTTCGGGGATAGTGGCAGAGATCTTCCCGATGTCTGTAAAGGCATTGGCGGCGATGCTTACGACGGGCTTGCCGTAAAGCGTGTCGGGGATATCCACAGGCCCCTCAGAGCCGAGATACCTGACGATCTCGATACCGTCCTCGGTCTCGCTGATCTCATAGTCACGAGGCAGCACCTTTATCCTGCCGCTGATAAGCTCAAAGGGCAGATGATAATCTTCATCATAGTCTTCGTAATCATAGCCAAGGAAATCATGTTTATCCTTTTCGCGGAGAGTAATATCCAAGTATCCGGGTTCAGCGGACTCGCTGATATGAAAGGTCAGCGTTGAGAGCTTGCCCTCGTAATAGCAATTGCCGTGAAGCGAATCGCTCCACAGGAAGCCTATCGGGGACTCCTCGAGCTCACTGTGCAAGATAGTCTCAAAATCATTGTAAGGCCAGAATTTGACATCATCCATTTTGCTGAGTGTGAGCTTCTCCTCATCAAAGCCGAACTCTGCTCTGAACGAGATAAGACCCGGGTTCTGATCGAGGCTCAGCTCCACTTTAACATCATCGCCGGGGTGACCCTCAGCGTCGGAAATGCTTATCACAACGGGATCCGTGTCAACAACGGGCTCGGGCTCTTCCTTCGGGAGAACGGTTATGCTGCCGTTTATTAGTTTAAAGGGAACGTCCTCTAAGTCATAGTTAAATATGTTTTCACTGTCTGCGGAGAGGGTCAGCTTATGCTCGCCCACCTCGGCGTCCTCACTGATATGGAAGGTGAAAGTGGCTATCCTGCCCGTATATGTGTTGTTGCTGTGTGTTGCCTCGACCCATGACAAAGAGAGCGGGTCATTTTCCAGCGGGCCGAAGAAGACCGTCTCGTAATCCTTATACGGCCAGATCTCATCGGCAGAGGTGCTTATCGGTTTTACGGCATCATCATAGTCGATGTTGAGCAGGAATGAGATGATCCCCGTGTTTTCGTCGGCATACAGCGATACCTCAACATCGTCACCCTGATGACCCTCTGCTTTTGTTAAGCTGAAAACAACGCTGCTTGAATCATTGTCTGAGGTGCTGCTCGAATCGTTGGACGAAGAACTTGAATCGTCTGACGAGGCGCTCGAATCGTCTGATGAGGCGCTCGAATCATTTGACGGGGCGCTTGGATCGTCCTCTTCTTCGACGACATTGATGCTGCCGCTGACGGTAGATAAGGTGACATTTTTGAGCGACTTGTCAAAAACGTCATTCGGCAGATAAGACAGGCCGACGGTATGCTCTCCGAGAGATGCGCTCTCCTTGACACGGAAGGTCACCTCTGCAACTGTGCCGCTGTAGGTGTTGTTATCATGGACAGCGTCTACCCACGAGAACAGGAACGGGTCGTTGGTAAACAGTCCCGAGGTAACAAGCTCCGTTGAATCCAGATCATAGCCTTTGAAATCTGTGATCTCAAGATCGTCACTGTCATAATCCACGATCAGACGGAAGGAAACAATACCCGGATTGTCGGTGATCCCGAACTTGACGGTGACCTCTTCGCCGAGCACTGCTTCTTCGTTCGAGGCAGTAAAGCTCCCTCCCGAAGCATCGGCATCGCGCACGTCCGTTTCAAGGCTTACAGCTCCTGCGGACAGGCAGCTGCCGCACGACAGCAGCATCGAAGCGCTGACAGCAAGCGAAATAATTCTTTTGAACATAATACTCCTCCTCTA
>CAMOFU010000287.1 GCA_946613705.1 uncultured Clostridia bacterium | reverse complement strand
GCTGCCTGCGGCACCTCGGGAGATGTGCTGTTCACCGCAACGGCGGAATATGCTCACCGACGCAGGGACGGCAAGAGCCTGCCAAAGTTCCTCGGCGGAGACGAGGAAACGGAAATATAAGAACGATCCAAGCGGTGATATGATAAAGCTTTCCGAAGATCGGAAAGCCCGACTGAAAGGATAAAGCCATGAAAAACAAAAGCAAACTGTTGAACGTGATCTTCCGTATACTTGTGATGCTGACCTTCATCTCGGGTATGCTGTACATCATCAGATTCGTAAGCCTTGCCAATGCGCCCGCAGTCATGACATCGGACGAGTACCTGTCGGCCTGCCGCAGCTGGACGTATTACTTCTTTGTCTACCTTATCATGACAGCCGCCTGCACCGTGCTGAGCGTGCTGACGGTGATAAAGGGCGGGAACAAGCTCTCGGGCGCGGTGAGGACTGCGGTGCTGCTGTTTGCCGCAGTGTCCGACGTGCTGTCGCTGAAATATGTAACGCTGTTCCGCGGGTATGAGGACGCAGTGGAGGCTGCAAGAGCTGTTGACAGCCTCGGCGACAAGGGGAAGCTCTTTATCATCATGAGCTTTATCGGCGCGATGCTGCTGTTCTTCCTCGTGATCTCCTCTGTCTATTCGCTTGCCGTCTCAATGAAGCACGACGAGCTTGATGAGGCGCTCGGGAAAAAGCATGAGCCGCAGGACAAGCAGCAGGGCTGATGCCGAAAAGGAGAGAATGCTATGAACAAGGACATCCTTATCATCGACGACGATGACGACCTTTCGTTCGTGATCTCGGATATGCTCGAAAGCTACGGCTACCGTGTGACCTGTGCCGTGAGCACTGCCGATGCCTTTGACCTGCTTACCGACAGGAGCTTCGCACTGATACTGCTTGACATCAACCTGCCCGACGGCACGGGCTTTGAGCTGTGCAGAGAGCTGAGAAGAGTATCGACTGTGCCCGTTATCTTCGCCTCGGCGCGGACCAGCGAGAGCGACCGCATAACGGGCTTTGACATCGGCGGGGACGACTATCTCCCCAAGCCCTATTCGATGAAGGAGCTGCTCTCCCGCGTGAATGCCCTGATGCGCCGCACCTACGGCTTCGGCGGCGACGAGCGGACGGTGAGCTTCGGCGATGTTACCGTCAGCCTCACCGCGCGAAGCGTCACAAAGGGGGGCAGGACGGTATCGCTCTCGCTAAAGGAGTTCGACCTGCTCGCCTGCCTGTGCGGACATATCAATACCGCCGTAGAAAAGGACAAGCTGCTCTCCGAGGTATGGGGAGCATTCTCGGCTGTGGAGCCATCAACGCTGGCAGTGCATATCCGCTGGCTGCGAGAGAAGCTGGAGGACGACCCCGCCCACCCCGAGCATATCAAGACGGTATTCAAGGTGGGATATATACTGGAGGACGGAAAATGAAGTCAAGGATAATAAAGGTAGGCATATGCTTTGCCCTTCTGATGATGCTGCTTACAGCTGCCGTCATGGCTGTTCATCACAGAAGCACCTCGGAGGAGACCCGCAGGATACAGACGGTGACACTGAATGAGATAACCGAGCTGTATAAAAAAGGTGAGCCCGAACGTGCCGATCGGCTGGCAGATGAGCTGTACAGCGAGCTCAGAGCCGCCCCCGCAGCCGACGAGACCGATCTGCGCCCGCTCCTTTACTGTGCGGGCGCTGTCTGCTTTATGGCGGCAGTGCTGTGCTATGTATATTTTTCTGTGCTGCGCCCGTTTGAGAAGATGAAGCGTTTCGCGGACGAGATCGCAGGCGGCAATCTTGATCTGCCGCTCGATTACGAGCGCTCCAATTATTTCGGAAGCTTTACCTGGGCATTTGACAGTATGCGCCGTGAGATCACCAAAGCCCGCCGCTGCGAGCGCGAGGCGATAGAAAACAACAAGACTGTGATAGCCACCCTTTCGCACGACATCAAGACACCGATCGCATCTATCCGCGCCTATGCCGAGGGGCTCGAGGCAAATATGGACAGCACACCCGAAAAGCGCGCCCGATACCTTTCGGTGATCATGCGCAAGTGCGACGAGGTGTCGGCGCTCACAAACGATCTGTTCCTTCACTCGCTGGCGGACCTTGACAAGCTGAAAATGGATCACGAGCCCATCGCCCTCGGAAGCTTTATCGGGAGGACTCTCACTGAGATCGCGGGCGAGCAGAATGATGTGCATTTTATACGTCCCGATGAGGAGCTCACCGTCCTTGCCGATCAGAACAGGCTCACCCAGCTCTGCGAGAACCTTGTAAACAACGCCCGCAAATACGCAGGCACGGATATCACCGTAACACTGTCACGCAGCGGCAGAGATGCGTCACTTGTATTCAGCGACCGCGGCAGCGGCATTCCCGACGAGGATATGCCGTTCATCACAGACAAATTCTATCGCGGTCACAATGTCGGTCACGAGCAGGGCTCGGGGCTGGGGCTGTATATAGTAAGCTACATAGCCTCGCAGCTCGGGGGCAGGCTCACGCTCCGCAACCGCCCCGACGGGCTTGATGCCGAGGTCACGCTCCCGATCGCCAAGGTGTGAGAGGCTCGGAACGGTATCCGCGGTCTGCCGTGTGCTGCCTTAAGGCAACACCGCACAACCACCGGCTAACGCCTTTGCACGCAATCTGCTTGCATATTTTCCGTCATCTTACCCAAATTCTCCTTGAAAGGCGTCAGCCTTCCTGCGTCGAATTTAGGCAATC
>CAMOFU010000286.1 GCA_946613705.1 uncultured Clostridia bacterium | reverse complement strand
ACCATCTGCAGGAACTCATTGCCCTTGGCCTTGGGCACCACAAGCTCCTTGAACACGATGTTGCTGGACGAGAAGGTAACGATAGCCTCCTTATCCATCATGATCTCTGCTTTAAGGCTTGTAACGAGAAGGTCTGCAAGGCCCGAGAGGTTCACGACCTCTCCGTTGCTTATCATTTCCTCGGGGACCTCAACGGTAAGTGATTTTTCTATCCTGATCTTGCCGCCTGCGTTATCGCCTTTAACGATGTGTACTTGTCTGTCTGAAATATCAAATGACAGCATTTATTCTTCACTCCATTCAAGATAATAATTATTGCGCGGTTTTTTATTACGAATTCTCGATACCCTCGAAGCTGCCGTAGAGCATTGGGAAGATGCCCGCGAGACAAAGGCCTATCGCAATACCCATGATAATGATCATAAGAGGCTCCATAAGTCCTACAAGTCTCTCAACTGCGGAGTCTGCTTCCTCCTCATAGTAATCGGCGGTCTTTTCAAGGATCTCATCAAGAGCACCCGATTCCTCACCGACATATATGATCGAGCAGAACATTCCCTCGAAGATCTCCGTCTTAACGAGCGACTGCGAAAGCGGTGCGCCCTGCTTTACCTCGTCTACTACCTGTATAAAGCACTTATCGACGTAAGTGTTGTTCAGGATCTTTGATGAACGCTCAAGGCACTCGACCATTGAGATACCGCTTGAATAGAGCGATGAAAGAGTTCTTGCGAATCTGCCCTCATAGATCTTCACCATCAGCGGGCCGACCGCAGGCATTTTGATTTTGACCTTATCGAACCAGAGCCTTACCGACTCGACCTTCAGGCCGTAGATTATGCCGAAGATAATAACTATCAGCGCTATCAGAAGAATATACCATTTATCCTTCAGGAAGTCGCTGAACGCGAACAGTGCTCTTGAAAGAGCAGGCATCTTGTCCTCCTCCATCATTCCCGCGAACTGCGGAAGGATAAAGGTGAACATACCGATGACCATTGCGATACAGAGCACACCGAGTATGATCGGGTATGTACTTGCGCTCTTTATCTTGTTGTTGAGCTTGTTTGAATTTGCGTAGTAATCCGAAAGACGCTGCATCGTCAGATCAAGAGTACCCGATGTCTCGCCCGCATCGACCATCGAGATGAAGAAGTCGGGGAAGGTACCGAGCCTTGTTCTGAGCGCCTCGGTAAAGGTAGCGCCCTTATTTACGTCCTCATACACGCCGAGCCAGGTCTCCTTGGCTCCCTTGTGCTCTTCTTCCTTATAAAGGATGTCGAGCGCTCTTACGATCGTCAGTCCCGAGGTCATCATAGCCGCGAGCTGACGGCAGGAGAACGCGAGCTTCTTCGTTGAGAACTTATAGGAGTTCTTTCTCTTTCCTCCCAGAGCCTCATTGTAGCTGACCAGAAACAGCCCCTGGTCGTGGATCTTACCCAGCAGCTCCTGTGCGTCCTCAGCTTCAAGGGTGCCTTTGATACTTTTTCCGCTTGCATCCTTGGCAACATAGGTAAAATTTTTCATTTTTCTGGTTACACCTCCACTGAATAACACGTTTCAGCGTCCGCCCAAAACGCATCTGACTCACGCCCCTGCGGACCGCAGCGCTGCCCGCCACACCTTACGGCACCGCACTTTTCCGAGTGCGTTTTCTGCATCCGCCGTTCCGTCTGCCTGCGACATCGCGCAATTATCCCGCAATAAGCACAAGTCTATTTTTTTAATTATAACATTTTTCGTTATAATAATCAAGGATAAAATTAAATTTTTTAAATGCCAATCTGCCAAAATATCCAATGTATTTTTATTAGATTTGAACAAAACAACACCAAACCGCGCGAATGCGTCCAATTATTCACCCCGCTGCATTTGTTTCATTCATTTGGCAAATTCATATCTTCGGCCGAGCTTTCATCCTCCTCTTCAACAGATATAGCTTCTCCCCTGTCTGCTGCCCGCAGGATAACGGGGTGCGCCTTGGCATACCTTTTAAAAGATATGACATATGCCCCGAGCAGTATGCCTGCGATCAGCGCCAGCCCCACGAGGACGCTCACGACAAAATCCAGTCCGACCGACTCCTTCAGCCACAGATACGGGAAATACGCGAACTCATAGAACGCATTTGCCTTGCCGTGCGGCTCGAACGAATCGCGGAAGATCGACGGTATAAAGCAGGCCATGACCATAAAGATCAGTGTCAGCGAGATATTCACGCTGCTCCAGATCTCATAGGCGGCGTGCTTTTTCCCGTCGTCGAGAAACAGCGGCACGAGCATCAGTACGATCACGCAGAACGATGCAGCACTCCTCAGCGAATCGCCCATCAGCGTATCTCTTGCGCCCCCCTCGGGCAGCAGCGACACGGCTGCGGGGAAAGCCACAGCGCCCACGAACACGGCGAAAGCGGTACACGCTATCAGCAGGCCGATACGCGCAAGCGTATAAAGCAGGAATTTCAGCGAATCCACATCTCACCCTCCTCATGCCTATCCTCACGGGCTTTTCAAAGCCTATAATACATTATATCATATATCTTACACAATTTCAATAGCATTTCTGCATTTTTTTGATTGAATTTTACCAAACAAAAAATGACCGTCCCTTCGGACGGCCATTTTCAGATCATACTATGCAGTTGATTACTTCAGCTCAACAGTAGCGCCTGCAGCCTCGAGCTTAGCCTTGAGCTCCTCAGCGTCAGCCTTGGAAACGCCCTCCTTGATAGCCTTGGGAGCGCCCTCAACGAGCTCCT
>CAMOFU010000285.1 GCA_946613705.1 uncultured Clostridia bacterium | reverse complement strand
CATTTATAAAGGAGTCGGACGAATTATGAAAAAGAGCGTAAGAAAGGCAATCATTGCAGGTAACTGGAAAATGAACAAGACCCGCCCCGAGGCTAAGGAGCTTATCGAGGCGATCAAGCCGCTGGTGGCTAATGCCGAGGGCAAGGTCGAGGTCATCACCTGCGTACCGTTCACCAACCTTGAGACTGCTGTTGCTGCGACCGCAGGCAGCAATGTAAAGGTCGGCGCGGAGAATGTTCACTTCGAGAAGAGCGGCGCCTTCACGGGCGAGATCTCTGCCGATATGCTTACCGAGCTGGGCGTTGAGTATGTTATCATCGGCCACAGCGAGAGAAGACAGTATTTCGGTGAGACTGACGAGACTGTAAACAAGAGGACAAAGGCTGCCCTCGCAGCAGGCCTCAAGCCGATCGTTTGCGTGGGTGAGCTGCTCTGGGAACGTGAGTGCGGCATCACCGAGGAGGTCATCGCCCGCCAGATCAAGCTCGATCTCTGGGACGTATCCGCAGAGGACGTTAAGAAGGTAGTTATCGCTTACGAGCCTGTATGGGCTATCGGTACGGGCAAGACCGCTACCGCAGATCAGGCTGAGGAGGTTTGCGCTTTCATCAGGGCTCAGCTCGCCAAAAAGTATGACGAGGCTGTTGCCGAGGCCGTTACTATCCAGTACGGCGGCTCGATGAATGCAGGCAATGCCAAGGAGCTGCTCTCGAAGGAAAATGTTGACGGCGGTCTTATCGGCGGCGCTTCGCTGAAGGCTAACGACTTCAACGTTATCGTACAGGCAGCTGTAGAGGGCTGAACCTGAGCTTGCATTTTATAGCAGAGTGCGGAGCGGAGCGCTCCGCGGCGATGCTTTGATCTCTCTCAAAAGAGGTGACCGCTGTGGCAGCACGGGATATCAAGATAATAGACGGGCAGTACAGCGGTAAGCCCCCGAGACCGCTGCGGCGCATTATAGATGTGCTGGTGGGAGTATGCCTTATGACTGCTCCGCTGTGGGCGATGTTCAGCTATTTCAGGATCACTGTTTTCGCAGCAGGCTTCGGACTCGTGTTTATCATAGTCCAGAAGCTCATTAACCGCGGCGACCCCGCCGCGGGCAGCGGTATCAGGCGGGTGTCCATGGGGCTGCGCATATTCGCGGGAGCGCTGCTGGCGGCGGTCGTGTTCACAGTATTCAATCTGGACAGCGGGATGAAGATGTTCTATTCGCTGAAAAAGTCGGTCTACTGCTTTGCCGACGGGATCGACAGCAGCCTGCTCGACTTTATGCCCGACAGCATACCCGACGGCTCGGAGAAGTTCTATATGAAGTTCATAGCCTCGAGCAAGGAAGGCACCTCGGGTGCGAGGATACATTTCGTCGCCGATAAGGACGGAGTTAAGAAGCTGCGCGAGGAGGCTCTCTCAAAGGGCGGCAAGCTTGTGGAGAAGGACAGCTTCACTCACAAAAAGCTGCGTGTATACTGTGAAAAGATCGGAGAGACTGTGAGCGATTCCGAGGTCTATGCTATGGGCGAGGCCGACAGGCAGTGCCCTGCTTACCTGATAAACCCCGACACAGGGCTGTGTGTCATCTATTGGTAAAAAAGCCTGACAGATCCGGCTCTTCGGATCCGGTTCGGCTCTATAGAAAGGAAATCTTTATGGCAAAAAAGAAAACTGTTGTACTGGTAGTTATGGACGGTGTCGGTTTTTCCGTTACAGGTCTCGGTGACGCTGTTACAGAGGCTAATACCCCGACGCTCGATATGCTGCTGAAGAACTATCCCAACACCTCCCTGAAGGCTCACGGCGATGCTGTCGGCCTGCCCTCCGATGAGGATATGGGCAACTCCGAGGTGGGACACAACGCGCTCGGCTGCGGCCAGATCTATTCTCAGGGTGCCAAGCTGGTGAACGAGTCGCTCGAAAGCGGCAAGATGTTCACCTCCGAGACATGGAAGCTGCTGATCGACAATGTCAAGGCCAAGGGCAGCACTCTCCATTTCCTCGGTCTGCTTTCGGACGGTAACGTTCACTCGAACATCCACCACCTCGAGAAGATGCTCGCAAAGGCAAAGGAAGAGGGCGTTAAGAAGGTGCGCTGCCATATCCTGCTCGACGGCAGAGATGTTCCCGCCACCTCCGCTCCTATCTACATCAAGGAGCTTGAGGACTGCATCGCAGCTCTCAACGATGCCGATTTCGATGCACAGATCGCATCGGGCGGCGGCAGAATGAAGATAACCATGGACAGATATCAGGCGGACTGGGGCATGGTGGAGCGCGGCTGGAACACCCATGTTCACGGCGATGCACGTCAGTTCGACAATGCTCTTGACGCTGTTGAGACGCTCAGGAACGAGACAGGCGCTATAGATCAGGATCTGCCCGAGTTCGTTATCGCCAAGGACGGCAAGCCCGTCGGAAAGGTGGAGGACAACGACAGCGTGATCCTCTTCAACTTCCGCGGCGACCGCGCTATCGAGATATCTATGGCATTCGACGGCGGCGACGAGTTCAAGCACTTCGACCGCGGCGTTATCCCGAATGTGATCTATGCAGGTATGCTCGAGTATGACGGCGACCTCAAGATACCCAAGAAGTATCTTGTAAACCCGCCCGAGATCAAGAACACGCTTTCCGAGCTGCTGGTGAAGAACGGCCTTTACAGCTATGCTGTTTCCGAGACACAGAAATACGGCCACGTTACATATTTCTGGAACGGCAACCGCTCCGAGCGCTTTGACGATGAGCTGGAGACCTGGAAGGAGATCCCCTC
>CAMOFU010000284.1 GCA_946613705.1 uncultured Clostridia bacterium | reverse complement strand
TTTACTTACCGAAGCGATCACTGAAGCTCGCCGCGGGAAAACTCGGCAAGCTCAAGACCCTCGTTCTTCTCAAGCGCCCAGCGGATATTCCATTCGCTTGAAAACAGCAGCAGATAGTTGTCACGGAAGTCCTGTACTATCTTGGTGTCGGACGAGAGCTTCAGCTTCTTCACATCGTCAACGGGCAGCTTCGATATCCAGCGGATATGCGAATAAGGCAGCCCCTCGATGATTATGTCCACGTTGTACTCGTTCTTCATACGGTACTGGAACACCTCGAATTGCAGCACGCCGACAACGCCGACTATGACCTCCTCCATGCCCGTATACGGCTCGTGGAAGATCTGTATAGCGCCCTCCTGCGCGATCTGCTCGGCACCCTTCACGAACTGCTTGCGCTTCATCGTGTCCTTGGGGCGCACCCTCTGAAAATGCTCGGGCGCAAATGTCGGTATACCCTCGAACTCGAACCTTTTGGAGGGGGCGCACACCGTGTCGCCTATCGAGAAGATACCGGGGTCGAACACGCCGATGATATCGCCCGCATATGCCTCGTCGATTATCTCACGCTCCTGAGCCATGATCTGCTGCGGCTGTGACAGGCGCATCTTCTTGTTCCCCTGAACGTGCAGCACGTCCATCTCCTTGTCGAACTTTCCCGAGCAGACGCGCATAAAGGTTATCCTGTCACGGTGAGCCTTGTTCATGTTCGCCTGTATCTTGAACACGAATGCCGAAAAGCTCGGGTCGAACGGGTCTATCACACCTGCCGAGGAATTGCGTGCCAGCGGCGGCGGTGTCATTTGCAGGAAGTTCTCAAGAAACGGCTCAACACCGAAATTCGTCAGCGCAGAACCGAAGAACACGGGCGAGAGCCTGCCCTCGTGAACAGCGGCAAGATCAAACTCCTCCGAAGCTCCGTCAAGCAGCTCTATATCATCGGAAAGCGTCGAATGCAGATCGCTGCCGATGAGCGAATCAAGCCCGGGGTCGGACAGATCGACCTCCGAAGCCGCGATCTTGTGCTTGCCGAATGCCATCTCGTCATTGCTCGTGAACGAGATGATGTGCCGCTTTCCGCGGTCGTAGACCCCCTTGAAATCCTTGCCGCACCCTATAGGCCAGTTCACGGGATAGGTCGGTATCCCCAGCTCCTGCTCTATCTCCTCGCAAAGATCGAACGGGTTGCGGGACTCGCGGTCCATTTTATTGATAAACGTAAATATCGGTATATGACGCATCGCGCAGACCTTGAACAGCTTTCTGGTCTGGTTCTCAACGCCCTTTGAAGCGTCGATCACCATTACCGCCGAGTCGGCAGCCATCAGCGTTCGGTAGGTGTCCTCCGAGAAATCCTGATGCCCGGGGGTGTCAAGTATGTTGATGCAGAACCCCTCGTACTGGAACTGCATCACCGACGAGGTGACCGAAATACCGCGCTGCTTCTCTATCTCCATCCAGTCCGAGACGGCATGGCGGCTGTTCTTCTTGCCCTTTACGGCTCCCGCCTGCGCGATAGCCCCGCCGTAGAGCAGGAACTTCTCGGTAAGCGTAGTCTTTCCCGCATCGGGGTGAGAGATTATCGCAAAGGTGCGTCTCCTTTTTATTTCCTTTTCCAAATCAGACATTTGGTATCCTCCGATCTCAGATCTCAAAATACAATCAACTTTATTATTATACTATATATTTCATAAAATTGCAATAGGATAATGAAAATATAAATAAATTATAAATATAAACTTTTTGGATCATAAAACGGATATTTGCGGTCTTTCCCTCTTGACAAATCGTATTGGAGGGTATATAATAGTATCGTTGACGCTTTATTGGATAAAAGCACAAAAGCATAAAAACGCAAAAGCGTTAAACAGTTAAATCAAAGGAGAAGTATGTATGATCGGAATGTGGATTATCCTGATAGCTTACCTGCTGCTGATGGTCGGGATAGGAGTTTACTACAGGCGCAAGACCGCAAGCGTGTCTGACTTTGTGCTGGGCGGAAGAACGCTCGGCCCGTGGTTCACGGCATTTGCCTACGGAACGAGCTATTTCTCGGCGGTAATATTCGTCGGCTACGCGGGCAAGTTCGGCTGGAGCTACGGTGTGGCTTCAACGTGGGTCGGCATAGGCAACGCTGTGATCGGCTCGCTGATGCCGTGGCTGATACTCGGCGGCAGGGCACGCAGAATGTCCAAGCACCTCGAAGCAAAAACAATGCCCGAGTTCTTTGAAAAGCGCTACAACTCCAAGGGCTTGAAGATCGCCTCGGCGCTGATAATCTTCGTGTTCCTTATCCCCTACACCGCATCGGTCTACAACGGCCTTTCGAGACTGTTTGAGAAAGGCTTCGGCATCCCGTACAAATACTGCATCATTATCATGGCGGCATTCACGGCAGTCTATGTTATCCTCGGCGGCTACAAGGCAACAGCTCTCTCGGATTTCATTCAGGGAGTTATAATGCTCGTCGGCATCGTGGCGGTCATAATCTCGGTGCTGAACATGAACGGCGGGCTTTCGGGCTCTGTCGATAAGATGGGCGAGATACCCTCCGCATCGGGTGCGGCGGGTGAATATGCCTCCATCTTCGGCCCCGACCCCGTGAACCTGCTGGGCGTTGTTATACTTACCTCTCTCGGCACCTGGGGACTGCCGCAGATGGTCGGCAAATTCTATGCAGTCAAGGACGATAAGTCCATAAGGATCGGCACGATAGTATCGACGGTGTTCGCTGTAGTGGTCGCGGGCGGCTGCTACTTCCTGGGCGGCTTCGGCAGACTGTTC
>CAMOFU010000283.1 GCA_946613705.1 uncultured Clostridia bacterium | reverse complement strand
CTTCGCCTTCTCCTTGCCGACATACCTGCAATGCCAGCTCTCGTAATTGTAGCCCGTCACGTCCTCCTTGCCGTAGGGGTAGCGGATAATAAAGCCGTACTTCCAGCAGTTCTGCTCGAGCCAGACCGCGACGGGCGAGCCGTTGAAATACCTGCTCGCCTGGTTCACATCTATCGCCAGACCCGACTGATGCTCGCTGTAGCCCGCACGCGCCGAGTACCTGTCCGCCGACCATTGGCTGCCGTCCCGCGCCACATAGTTCCAGTAAAGCACGTTCTGATAGCTGTATGACCTGTAGCCCGAGCATATCCAGATCGATAACCCGTCCGCCGCAGCCCCCCTCTGCATCTCACCAAAGGCAGCCTGCGTCTCCTCGGTCAGCCCCCGGCCGTAGTCCTCGGGCAGGGAATAAGTCTTGTTCACGACCAGCAGCCCGTCAACATAGGTCACACCGTCCTTCTGCGTCATGTAGGGGAACCCGCAGTTGCGCGAGCGCTCCGAGTAGAGCTTCCCGCCGTCCGTGAGCTTGTAGGCCTTGACCGTGAAAATGTACCTCCTGTCAATGCCTAAGCCGAGCGCCGTGAATGAGGTGCCGTCCGTGTCGCCCAAAAGCTCCCACTTCGAGTCGCTCGTGCGCTTCATCTTTACCTCGTAACCGTCCGCTCCCTCTACCGCGTCCCAGCTGAATCTCGTCTCGCTCTCTCCCGTGTCAACGAAAAACAGCGTCGTCGCAGGTGCCGCAGGATCGGCAGACCGCTCGGGCTCGGATACAGGCTCGGGCTCGGGCGCAGGCTCCGTCACCGCCTCTGTCTCAGCCTCTGTCTCAGCCTCGGTGATCTGCTCCGTCACAGGCTCATAGTATTCCGTCACAGCCTCCGTCACCACCTCGGGCAGAGCTTCCGTCACCACTGCCTCTGTCTCAGCTTCCGCAGTCTCGGCAGCCGTCGCCGCAGTGGTCGCCGCTGTGGTCGTAGTAGTAGTCTTCTTCGCTTTCGCAGTCTTTGCCTCAGTCTTTTTTTCGGTCGTTGTCCGAGCAGCCGTCGTCCCGACAGTTGTACCCGCTGTCGTCACAGCTGTCGTCACAGCGGTCGTCACCTCCGCCGTCGTTGTCACCTCCGCCGCAGAACTCTCAGCCCCGCTGTCCTCCGCCTCCGACGGTATCGGTGTCAGCTCCTGCTCCTGCTTCCCGCAGCCCGCCGCCGATAGGATCAGCACCAGCGCCGCAAGCATACAGATCCTTTTCATAAATGTATCATCTCCGAATAACAGCAGCCTACTTTCTCTTCTTTATCTCCTCGTGCAGCCTGCCGATTATCGTTTCAAGTACCTTCAGCCGAGCATATTTCTTGTCGTTGCCCTCAACTATCACCCACGGCGCATACTCCGTCGAGGTCTTCTGTATCATCTCATCGACCGCACTCTCGTACTGATCCCACTTCTCGCGGTTGCGCCAGTCCTCGTCGGTGATCTTCCAGCGCTTCTCGGGCGTGTTCATTCTGTCGTTGAAGCGCCGCAGCTGCTCGTCCTTGTCAATGTGTACCCAGAACTTCATCACAACTGCCCCGCAGTCGGAAAGCTCCTTCTCAAATTCGTCTATCTCACGGTATGCCATCGCACACCTCTCGGGCGGGGTAAAGCCCTCCAGCCTTTCGACCATCACCCTCCCGTACCACGAGCGGTCAAAGATCGTGATGTGCCCGTCCTTCGGCAGATTTATCCAGAACCGCCAGAGATAGTGGTGCGCCTTCTCCCTTGCATCGGGCGCAGCAACAGGCACCGCCTCATAACCCCTCGGGTCGAGCGCCGCTCCCGTGCGCTTGATGGCTCCGCCCTTGCCCGCAGCGTCCCACCCCTCAAAGGCGATGATAACGGGTATCTTCATCTTGTAAAGCCTGCCGTGCAGCTTCGCCAGCTCCTTCTGGTCTGCCTTCAGCCGCTCGGCATATTCCTCGTCCGTAACAGTCTTTCCCGTCAGCACGACCTCGGAAAGCTTCGGTGTCGGCTTCATGTCGAACAGCTCGGCAACATCGGGCTCCTCGGGATATACCGTGTCGGCTGCCAGAGCCGCTTCAAGGTTCTCTGTCAGTATCTCAAACAGCCTGTACCTCGCATACTGCTTATCCTCCGCGTCTATCACGTTCCACGGCGCATAGGCAGTGTCGGTCTTTTCAAGCATATCCTCAAACTGCTCAAGATATTCGTCATAGTGCTTGTTCTGATATCTGTCCCTGTCAGTCACCCGCCATTTGGTCGAGCCGCTCTCGGCAAGCTTGTCAAAACGCTTTTTCTGCTCTTCTTTAGATATATGCAGAAACAGCTTGATGATGACATATCCGTCGTCGGTAAGCTGGCGCTCAAAGGTGTTCACCGAAGCCACGCGCCGCTCATATTCCTTCTTTGAGATGCCCTGCTCTATCCTCGCAGCCGCCAGCTCGCGGTACCAGCTCCTGTCCATGACCGAGAGCTTGCCGTATTCGGGTATCCCCTCAAAAAACCGCTTCATCAGCGGGTATCTCCGCTCGGCTTCATTCGCGGGCAGCGTGGACGTTACTTTGAAAAAGCGCGGGTCGAGCAGCTTTATCGTCCCTGCGATGAGCGTCCCCTTCCCCGAAGCGCCCCACCCCTCAAACACGATGATCGCGGGCAGCTTCTTTTCCTTCATCTTTATCTGCAGCGCCGACAGCTTATCCTGCAATTCCTTTGCCTTGGCCTTGTAGTCAACGCCCTCCTCGGCAGTCTCAAGCCTCTTCAGCATATCCATAATATTTCCTCCTTCAGCAGGCAGGGGCGTGCCCCTGCAC
>CAMOFU010000282.1 GCA_946613705.1 uncultured Clostridia bacterium | reverse complement strand
AGCGTGAACGAGCGGAATTGATTTTTATATATCACGGAGCGGCCGCGTTATAATTTAACAGAGGGGAGGCGGAGCTATGCTTTCAAAGGGCGACAGGATAAGTGCCGACGGGCGCGAATATACGATACTTGAAATGCTCGGAAGCGGCGCAAATGCGGCGGCTTATCTTGCGCTGTGCAGTCATGACGGGCTAAGCTCAAGGTGCATATTGAAGGAGTGCATCTCGGGCGGCACCGAGCGCTTTATCGCCTCGGGTATGCTGCAAAACGAGATCAGGCAGCAGTCGGCACTTGTCAATCAGACTCCGCCCGTCAGCCATATCTTCAAGGTCGGTGAAACTGCCTATATCGACGTTGCCTGCTTCGGCGGCACAACTCTTGACAAGGCTTCTCTCACCCTGCCGCAGTATATCGCTCTCTGCCTGACCGTTGCCAAGACCGTAGGCTGTTATCACCGTGCGGGTCGGCTGTGCCTTGATCTGAAACCCGACAATATCTTCATTCTCCAAAACTCGCCCGACGATACGCTGACACAGCTTGTTGAGTTCATTGACTTTGACAGCGTGAAAACAGCAGGGGAGAGCACTCCCGCCGCCTACACAGCCGATTGGTGCGCACCCGAACAGCGCAGCTCCTACGGCGGGAACGTGACCGCTGCCGCAGATATTTTTGCGGTGGGCGAGCTGGTGTTCTATCTGCTGTTCGGCAGACATTCTACCGAGCGTGAGCACCGCGGCTTTTCAAAATATGCATTCGAGCAATGCCCCAAGGCGCACCGCCGCTATACCGACAGACCCGATATATGCGGGCTGTTCACCGAGCTGTTCCGCGGCACGCTGCGTTCGTCCGCGAGCAACAGATTTCAAAGCATAGATGAGGCTGCCGCACTGCTTGAAGCGCTTGTGACCGAGCTTGAAAAGCGCGACTACATTATCCCGCGCCTGCCGACCGTCCCGCCGTTTTTTACGGGTCGTGACAGCGAGCTTGCAGCCGTTTCCGAGCGCCTGAAAAATGACAGTGTGCTGTTTGTCACCGGTGTAGGCGGTATCGGCAAAAGCGCTCTTGTCAAGGCTTTTGCCCGCGCTCACAAGACCGATTACGATGCGGTCGTCTATCTCGAATTTGACGGGGATATCGTTCACACCTTCTGCGATGACACACAGCTTCAGCTAAGCACCGTAACACGCTCCGACGACGAAATGCCGAATGAGTATTTCACCCGCAAGCTCACCCACCTGCGGCGCATCTGCGGGGAGAAAAGAGTGCTGTTCGTCCTTGACGATCTCAGCGGAGGCATCAGCAGGGAACTGTCCAAGATCTTGGACAGCGGTTTCGACGTGCTCATCACCTCCCGCAGCCGTCCGCCGCAGAACAGCTTTGGCATTCTCGAGCTTGGCAGGATCGCAGACAGCGAACTGATGAAGCTTATCTCTCTCGATCTCGGCCGCCCGATGACGAAGGACGAGCGCGGGAGCTTTTCCGAGATAATTGATCTGGTGCAGGGGCACACCCTTGTGCTGGAGCTTATCGCCCGACAGATCGCGGCCGGCAGGCTGAATATCCGCACCGCCGCAGAGCTTATCCGCGAGCACGGGTTCTCGCATTTTTCCTCCGATGTAATCGGCAACTACAAGGACGGAACAGAGGTATACGGCACGCTTGAGGCTATCGTCACTGCGCTGTTCGATGCAAGCAGAATGACCGCTGACGAGCTGTCCGCAATGAAGACACTTGCACTGCTCAATGTCCGCGGACTTGAAACAGAGCTGACAGAGCGCATATTGAAGCTCGAACCGACCGTGCTGCAAAAGCTTTCCGCCGAGGGCTGGCTTGCCGCCGAAATGCGGGTGAAGCTGCACCCCGTGATCGCGGAAGCTATGCGCAGTCATGAGTGGAAGGATATCTCGCCGACAGAGGTCATGGAGCGGCACAAGCGCGTTATAGCCGTCTATGAGGGAACGGCAGATGCCGTGCAGATAAGGAACGTGATAAAGCAGGCAGAACTGTACCAAAAATCGTACAGCAGCCATATCGTCGATGCTTTTGTATATGATATGCACGCAAGCCTCTATGACACGATGCTGAACGGCGCTTATGCTGCATATACCGATGAGGAGCAGGACCTGCAGGACAGATTGCTGGATGCTATGGACAGCGCGATTGCCGAAGCCGAGCAGTCGGACGACCCGCTCAGGGACAAATATCTGGTGCAGTATTATCTGTCTCTTGCAAGCGCTCTGATACGCTCAGACCCGTCCTTTCATGCGGAAGCGCGGGAGCTTCTTGAAAACGCAGATGCGCTTATCCCGCCCGACGATCCCGAAAACCGCTGCTATCACTGTATGGCATCGGCATGGTATCACACTCTTGCAGAGCCCGACGTTCGGCTAACGAGAGCGCTCACCGATACCGCTGCCGACCTTGCAAAGCAGGCCTTCACGACGGACATCGAACGCATAGACATCGTTTATATCCCGACGGCGAACTGCCTGTTTTACCATAACGAGCTGACTGCCGCCGCCGATAAGCTGACAGAAGCCGTGACCCTGTGTACGGCTCACCCCGACGAGCTGACATACATCGACAAGCACGCCGAGCTGCTGTGCTGCCTGACAGACGTTTATGCCGAGCTTGAAGATCACGAGAAATGCCGCGAGCTGCTTGCAGAGCTTGAAAGCATCAACGAAAAATACCGCGACGACGGCATTCACCGCGAGCCCGCCGCCACTATAATAAATAACAAATAAACGATAATAATAAAAAAAGAATAAGCAAGGTATCGCCGTTGGCGATGATATTTAATAT
>CAMOFU010000281.1 GCA_946613705.1 uncultured Clostridia bacterium | reverse complement strand
ATTGTAAATTGTAAAGGAGCAAGCCTATGCCGATCACCTACAATGAAAAAGCAAAGCAGTTCAGACTGCGCGCAAACAACACCGACTATGTCCTTTCCGTCGCACCGGGAGGAGGGTATCTCGCGCATACCTATTACGGTCCCGCCGTGCCCGACGAGGATCTCGGTTATCTGCTGCGCCTCGACGAGAACCCCTTCACCCCCGAGACTAACGACCGCGACCGCGCAAGCTACCTCGATTCGCTGCCGATGGAATACCCCTGCTTCGGCATCGGCGATTACCGCGAGTGCGCCTTCAAGATCTCTGCCCCCGACGGCACCTCGACCTGCGACCTGAGATATAAGTCCCACCGTATATATAAAGGTAAGCCCGCCCTTGAAGGGCTCCCCGCCACCTTCGCCACGGAGGAAAGCCCCTGCGACACCCTCGAGATAGTAATGGAGGATAAGCCTGCGGGACTGGAGGCGACGCTTATCTACACCGCGTTTGAAAAGCTCGATGCCATCACCCGCTCGGTGACCGTGAGGAATGTCGGGGACAAGCCCTGCACCCTCACCCGTGTCTATTCCGCCTGCGTTGACTTCGATACCCACGAGTATGATATGATGACCCTCAACGGCTCATGGGCAAGAGAACGTGCCGTCGAGCGCTGCCGCCTGCATCACGGCAAGCAGTCGATCGACTCGATGCGCGGCGAGAGCTCCCACCAGAACAACCCCTTCGCCGCCCTCTGCGAGCACAAGGCAGATGAGGACTGCGGCGAGGTGTTCGGCTTCAATTTCGTCTACTCGGGCAACTTCACCGCTCAGGCAGAGGTAACTCAGCACAAGAAGACCCGTTTTGTTATGGGCATCAACGATACCGACTTCTCGTGGCTGCTCGAAGCGGGCGAGGTGTTTACCGCTCCCGAGGTGGTCATGGTGCATTCATCGGACGGCCTCGGCGGTATGAGCCGCACCTTCCACGACCTCTACAGGAACAATCTTATACGCGGCGAGTACAAGGATAAGCGCCGCCCGATACTCATAAACAACTGGGAGGCGACCTATTTCAATTTCGATACCGAAAAGCTGATCTCTATAGCCCGCGAGGCCTCTAAGCTCGGCATAGAGATGCTCGTGATGGACGACGGCTGGTTCGGCCACCGCGACAGCGACAACTCCTCTCTCGGGGACTGGTTCGTGTATGAGAAGAAGCTTCAGGGCGGACTGAAATATCTGGTGGACGAGGTCAACAAGCTCGGAATGAAGTTCGGCATCTGGTTCGAGCCCGAGATGATAAGCCCCGACTCGGAGCTTTACCGCGCTCACCCCGACTGGGCAATACAGGTGAAAGGCCGCCCGCTCACCCTCTGCCGCGAGCAGTATGTCCTCGATTACTCCCGCAGGGAGGTTCGGGACTATGTTTACTCGATGATGTGTAAGATACTCGATTCCGCCAATATCGAATATATCAAATGGGATATGAACCGCCAGCTCACGGAGGTCGGCTCGGCCGCACTGCCCGCCAACAGGCAGAAGGAGCTGTGGCACAGATACGTCCTCGGCGTTTATGAGCTGATGGGCAGGCTGACGGCAGATCATCCGCATATCCTGCTCGAGAACTGCTCGGGCGGCGGCGCGAGGTTCGATGCGGGTATGCTCTACTTCTCACCGCAGATCTGGTGCTCTGACGATACCGATGCCATTGAGCGCCTGAAGATACAGTACGGCACCTCTATGTGCTACCCCTGCTCGGCAATGGGCGCTCATGTCTCCGACTGCCCCAACCACACCGTAGGACGCAGCACACCGTTTTCCACCCGCGGCCACGTCGCAATGGTGGGCACCTTCGGCTACGAGCTCGATGTCACGAAGATACCGCAGGCCGACAGGGACGCTATACCCGCGCAGATCGCCGAGTTCAACAAATACAATGCCCTCGTCCGCACGGGCGACCAGTACCGCATAGGCAATATGTTTGAGGACAACACCTTCGATGCCTGGGAATTTGTTGCCAAGGATAAGAGCGAGGCGCTGTTCGAGTTCGTGCAGGTCATCGGCAGACCGAACGAGCGCAGCCGCCGCATCAGACTCAAGGGGCTTGACCCCGACGCTTATTACTATGCGGAGGATAAGCCCGAGGTAAGGCTCTCGGGTGCGGCACTGATGAACTGCGGCATCAACATCGGCGGCATCTGGGGCGACTATCAGTCGCGCATTATCCACTTCATCAGAGCATGACCCGAGAATTATTTTAAAGGAGGAAGAAACCATGGGAATTTTTGACGATCTGAAAAAAGCAGTGGCCCCGCAGAGCGCTGCCCCGAGTGCAGGCAGCCGCAGAGAGGATATCGTGTTCACGAGACTGCCCGAGACCCTCGAACAGTTCAAGGCGCTCCCGCAGGCCGCACTCACAAGCCCGTTCGACACTGCGGCACTTACCGTGCTCGCATTCTGCTTCTATCCCAAGGACAGGGAGCTGTCGCTTGCAATGCTCAACTTCCTGCGCGGGCCGCGGCCGCTCTCGGAAATGGACAAGCAGTTTATCCGCGACCGCTTTATGGACAAGGATTATGTCCCGCGCTCTTATTTCAAGGGCTCCGTTCCCGCAAATGACTACACCCCCTCCGAGCCGTATACGATAACCGTGTTCGAGAATCCGTATTCCTATGCGGATCAGAACTATGCCAAGCTGTTCATCACCTCGGGCGGCGCAGACTCGCCGCGATATGTGCAGCTGCGGCTCGCAAAGGACGGCAAGTGGTTCCTCTGGGAGCAGTTCCTGCTCTCGGGCATACGCGAGCCCGAAAGCTCAAACCCGTGGGCGTGA
>CAMOFU010000280.1 GCA_946613705.1 uncultured Clostridia bacterium | reverse complement strand
GGGGAGCTTTCAGAGCGTTCCGCTGATGGTGAGTGAAAGCTTGCTCGGGACGGTCTTCCATTCGCCCGTCGCGGTGTCCTGAGCCATTTCTGCGGCAGCGAGGGTCACTGTTCCCGCAGTCGTTGCAAATTCGCCCGAGGTCTCATCGTAGGTGTATGCCGAGGCGGGCAGGGGAGTGCCGTCAAGTGCGGCTGTCAACCCTTTGAGAACGGGGGCGAAGGTGTCGGTCAGTGCGGCATTGTCGGCGGCTGTGACTGCCGTGTTGCCGTAGTTATAGATGTCGAAGGTGTAGGTCAGCTCGCCGCCTGCCGTTACCTCCTCGGGCGAGAGCGACTTGATGATCGAGAGCTGCGGTGCTTCCTCGGCGGTGACTGTTTCGGAGGCAGTCAGCTGAGCCGTGAGCGAAGCGCCGGAGACCGTAACGGTGTTGGTGATCTCTGAACCTGCTGTGGGCGGTGCGAACTCGTTTACCGATGCCTCGTATATCAGCATGGCATTGCCGCCCGCAGGAACTGCGATGTCGGTAAAGGTCAGCGGCTCGGTCACTGTCGGGGGCTGCTGCGGCACACCGTTAGCATAATAGCCGACAGAGCCTTCGGCGTAGGTCAGCGGTGTGACCTGCTGCCCCGAGAACTCATACGCGCCGAGATCGTCGGATACGGTAAGTCCCGTATGATCCGCTGTGCCGTTATTGACGATGCTGACAACATAGGTGATCTTTCCTCCGATACCGTAGGTCGGCAGCAGAGCGGTCTTGGTCAGCGAAAGCTCCTCGATCAGCTCGCCCTCTGCCATATTAGATGCCACTCTCCTGCCGTTGTAGGTCAGTGTGGCCTGATTGTAAAATACTGCCATTATTTGTATCTCCTTTCTTTTGCCTGTATGACAGCTCACTGCTGTCTTGCTCATACTATGCTTGAAGGGCAAAAGCTGTTACGAATTAAAATGTACATATCATGAACAAATAGTAAACAGATTTTGCTCCGATTGCAAAGGCAGTGCAAAGTGTGCTATACTGTTATAAGCGGACGGTGCGAGCCCCGACAGGCTTGCGGACCGTGAAGAATGGGGGGGACAGCCTTGGCAGGAAAAAAGGATAAGGAATACCTGATAGATGTTGCCAAACGGCACAAATACCGCAATCAGTCCGAGAAGTATCAGGAGATGTATCTTCAGTGGAGGACCGACCCGAGGAATCCCTACGGCTATACGTTTGTGCATGACACACGGGTCCACGCCTATGTTGACGGAGAAGGGTATCTTGAAGAGACACCGATATCCAATGAGCGGACGGCTTTGAGAAACTGCGGTAAGCTGATGGCTGCGGCGCTGCTGATAATGGTGCTCGTCGCATTCGTGCGGTATATCGTAATGGAGCTGGTCTTCGGTATCCCGTACAGCGGCAGGAGCTATCATTCATCGCGCTCGTACAGTCTGTCAGCCCTGACAGACGGGGCGGCATATACGCTGCTGGCGCTCAATGTTCTTGAATACCTGCTGCCGATAGTGTATCTTAAAGCGGCCTCGCGTATGCCGTCAAAGATCGCGGTGCCGTTCCGACAGAGCAGGAACATCTCCACGGTCAATGCCGTCCTGATGATGCTGGTCATAATGTCGATAGGCAGGTTCTACAACAATATCCTTGCGAGACTGCTCGAAGGGGTAAAAATAGATATCCCGTATTATGACTACATAAACACCTCCGGCACAGTCTCTCAGCTAATGTGCGGACTTGTACAGCACGTTGTCATCGCTGTGCTTATCGAGGTCATCTTCCGCGGGTATCTTTTGCAGATGCTCAGGCAGTTCGGCGATAATTTTGCTGTCATCATAACATCGGTCGCGGGCTGCCTGATGCTTTACGATATAACGCAGATCGGGTATATGTTCTGTGTAGGCATATTCATGGGAGTTGTTACGATACGCTCGGGCTCGATAAAGAATGCCTGCATCATGCGCGTCATAGCGCGTTATACCAACTATCTGCTCACGCTTATCTCGGGCTTTGTAGGGGCTTACTGGGCTGATGTGATAGATCTTGCGGTGATGGGAGGCATACTTATCTGCGCACTGATCGTATATGCACGCATCAATTCCCGCCGCAGGTGGAGCTTTGAGGTCAGCTCGGCAAGCACCTCGGTGCCGATGGCAGAGAAGTTCAGAGTGGTGCTGCTTTCGCCGATATTCTGGATCTGGCTGGTGGCAGCCATGGCGATGTCGGTGCTGCTGATGAGGATAATGTGATGGACAGGGACGAGCTTTATATGAGAAGAGCGCTTGAGCTGGCGAAGCAGGCTGCCGACGAGGGCGAGGTGCCTGTCGGGGCTGTGGTGGTCAAAAAGTCAACGGGGGAGATAGTGGGCGAAGGCCGCAACCGCCGCGAAAATGACAGATCGCCGCTTGCCCATGCCGAGCTCACAGCGATAGCAGAGGCGAGCCGCAGGCTCGGAGGCTGGCGGCTCGTGGACTGTGAGCTGTACGTCACGCTGGAGCCCTGCCCGATGTGCGCGGGGGCAGTGATAAACTCGCGTACAGAGCGGCTCATCTACGGTGCATCAGACCCGAAGGCGGGCAGCTGCGGTTCCGTGATCGACCTGTTTTTATATCCCTACAATCATATCCCGCCGATCACCCGCGGGGTGCTGGCAGAGGAATGCTCGGCAGTACTGACGGAGTTTTTCAGGCAGCTGCGTACCCAAAAAAGAGCAAAACCAAAAACGAACTGAACAACGGGATACACAAAGCCCCGTGCTCACGGTCGGACGTGAGCGCGGGGCTTGTTTTATGCTGTAATCAGTTTAACGCTGTATCGGCGGGGTTCG
>CAMOFU010000279.1 GCA_946613705.1 uncultured Clostridia bacterium | reverse complement strand
AAATAATAAATAAAAAAGAAGAAAGAAGAAAGAATAATTAAGGTGCTGCCTGCGGCAATGATTCGGGCGCTGTCCTTTGTTGTTTCTCTATTCTTTCTTCTTTTTATTTGTTGTTTGTTGTATATTGTATATTGTATATTGTAAATTGTTCATTCGGCAGAACACTGTGAGCTGCCGTTTTTCGGAGGCTGCTTTGTGCAATTTGACGAACCAAATTCTGACATTTCCTGCTTTGCCCGAGGTCCAACTGTGAAGAATTTTTCCCTTAAAACAAACTGTCTCCCCAAAAATCGCGGTATCTTTCCGACGAAAAAGAAACTGCCTGCGGGAGCGATCTTATGAACTGCGAAAATTTTTGTACTTGAATGTTTACAAAACGCTTAAAATAGTTACACTTGTGTTACAACTGTCCGTCCTCACAGACTAAAAAAGTTAATCTGCGGTTACTGTTTTTATAAAAAATGAAGAATTTTATCCCATTTTGCGAAAAATACTTTTTTTGCTATTGATTTTTTTGACAGGGTGTGGTAAACTAATAATATCTGAAAAAGTATTATATCGGCTGCAACGGCCGATGACTATATATTGAGTCATCCCCGCGGAAGGATACAATGCGGGGTATCTCTATCATTGGCGGACAGGCAGTTCCGCCGTCAAGGAGTGTGTTCACTTTGGAAAAGTTTGTTATAAGAGGCGGCAAGCCCCTTCACGGAGAGGTTACGATAAGCGGTGCAAAAAATGCTGCCGTAGCTATCGTAGCCGCTACTATTCTTTGTGATGAACCATGCGTATTAGAAAATGTTCCCGACATCAGCGACATCACCATATGCATGAAGATCCTTTCAAGCATGGGTGCTGTCGTTAAGCTTGTAAATAAGAACACCGTATATTTTGATACAAGGTCGATCAGCGTTCCCAAGGTGCCGTATGAGCTGGCTCGTCAGATGAGAGCTTCGACCTATTTTCTCGGCACTTTGCTGGGACGGTTCCATAATGCCTTCGTTGCTATGCCCGGCGGCTGCGACCTCGGTGACAGACCGATCGACCAGCACCTGAAGGCCTTCACCTCGCTCGGCGCTCAGAACGAGCTTCAGAACGGTGAGGTACACTGCTTTGCCGACGATCTTATCGGTGCTCAGATCTATTTTGATATGAACACTGTCGGCGGAACGATCAATGCTATAATGGCTGCCTGCAAGGCAAAGGGTCTTACGATCATCGAGAATGCCGCCAAGGAGCCGCATATAGTTGACCTTGCGAATTTCCTCAACTCTATGGGCGCAGATATCCGCGGCGCAGGGACGGACGTTATCAAGATCAGGGGCGTGAATTATTTAAAGGGCATCACCTACGGCATTATCCCCGACCAGATCGAGGCGGGGACGTATATGGTCGCCGCTGCTGCCACAAAGGGCGATGTGATAATCAAGAACGTTATCCCCAAGCACCTTGAGTCTATCACCGCGAAGCTGAGAAAGGTCGGCGTTACGGTGATCGAGAATGACGAGAGCGTTGAGGTAAGGGTAGACGGGCCATTGCAGAAGACCTCGCTGAAAACGATGCCGCACCCCGGGTTCCCGACCGATATGCAGCCGCAGTTCTCGACCATGCTCACGCTGGCAGAGGGGACGAGCATCATAACAGACGATATTTTTGACAACCGCTTCAAGTATGTGTCCGAGCTGAGAAGAATGGGCGCGGATATTTCCGTTGACGGTACCGTAGCGGTGATACAGGGCAAGGGTATGCTCCAGGGCGCACCCGTTGTAGCGACCGACCTGCGTGCGGGAGCAGCGCTTATCATAGCGGGGCTCGCGGCTCACGGTGTGACCGAGGTCGAGAACATCCACTTTGTAGAGCGCGGCTATGAGTGCATAGATACAAAGCTGCAGGGTCTCGGGGCCGACATCAGAAGGGTCATAGTTCCCGATGTTGACCATATGAGAATGAGCGGCTGACGCTGCAAAGCAATACAGATCGCATAGATCATAGACCAAACTGAAACCGAATTTAATATTGGGCCATCGGGTCCGAATGCAGGAGCATTCGCAACACATCGTCAGATCAGTACGGCATTGCCGTCAGAAGATGTGTGCGGGTGCTTTTTAAATGAATGCATACGTTTTAACCGTCCGTACAGAAAGGTCTGCCGCATGAAAAGATCCAACTATTTCTCACTTACCGAAAAGCTTCTCTGGCTGATATCCTGCTCCGCCGTCATTATTGCATATGCCGTTTTCGGCGGCGGGAGCATACTGTCGCTCGCCGCATCGCTGATAGGCGTGACCTCGCTCATTCTCGCCGCAAAGGGCAACCCGCTGAGCCAGGCGCTGATGATCGTGTTCAGCATACTCTACGGGATCATATCCTATTCGTGCAGGTATTACGGCGAGATGCTCACCTATGTCGGCATGACGGGTCCTATGGCTGCCGCAGCACTTGTCTCATGGCTGCGGAACCCCTACGGCGGCAAGCGCTCCGAGGTCGCGGTCGGAAGGCTCACGCCGCGCGATCTGCCGCTGATGCTTGCTCTCACCGCGGCTGTGACCGTGCTGTTCTTTTTCGTGCTCAGAGCCTTCGGCACCGCCCGCCTGCCGCTCTCTACCCTCTCGGTAACAACAAGCTTCGCCGCAGTATACCTCACCTTCCGCCGCAGCGAGCTCTTTGCCCTCGCCTATGCCTGCAACGATGCCGTCCTGATCGTACTCTGGACTCTTGCCGCCCGCACCGAGAGCCGCTATATTTCCGTTGCCGTCTGCTTCACCGCCTTCCTCGCAAACGATGTCTACGGCTTCATCAGCTGGCGCAGAATGAAGCATCGGCAGCAATAACAAATAA
>CAMOFU010000278.1 GCA_946613705.1 uncultured Clostridia bacterium | reverse complement strand
CGTCATCGTTCAGCCATTTCAGCTGATTTATCCATACGCTGCCGAGGTCAAGCTCGTTTGCTGCTATCATCATATTCTCAAGGGCGCAGGCACAGTCAGCGATGTTGTTGCCGTAGTTTTTCCGGTTGGCAACGATTATAAGAGTGTCGGGGTTGTAGTGGAAAACATAATTGCCCTTCTGCGAGGCTCTTATGGAATTTGCGATAGATTTATACATACCCTCGGTGATCTCCATTTTAGCAAAAGCCGACTGTGCAAGGTCGGCGAGCTTAGCAAGGATCTCCTTGTTTCTCACCACGATAAAATGACAGCTCTGCGAGTTTCCGCCGCTGGGTGCATAGCGTCCTGCTTCGATCACCTTATCAAGCTTTTCCTGCTCAATGATCTTATCGGAAAAGCGTCGGGTGCTGCGGCGGGTCTTTATGGCTTTGAGTGTTGTCATTGCTGATCCTCCTTTGCTGAATACTTTCTTACAAACTCCTTAACCGCATCAAGTCTGCCTCTGATGTGCAGCATATGAGCGTAAAAATGCTCATGCTCAACGGCAATGCCTTTTTTCCCGAGCAGCTTCCGCAGAGTATAGACTGTCCTGCGTGACAAGTTTGAGGTGGTGAACAGCACGACCCTGCCTACCATATCGGGTGAGAGCCCTTCGGCATACTTTTTCAGCTCGGGAGCCATTATATTTGCAATTTGCATAGGGCGCACCGCCAAGAAAAAGTGCGTCAACGTGCTCGGTGAGCTGCGGCTCGTCGGTGATAGACACCGCTTTGGTTCCTGCTCCGCCTGCAATGGCTTTGGCTATACTATTTGTGTTTCCCGATCTTGAAAAGTATCTTACTGCGGTTTTCATAGTATTCCTCCTTATCGTTTGAAGTCTGTAGGATGAACAGTGTACCTATATAAAAGTATATGTAAATTATACCACAACACACGTTATTAGTCAACAAACAGTCAGACATATCCTCTTAACATCTGTACAATGAATGCTAAGCTATAGTTTTTTAGTTTTATGGAATGACATCGTGTGTCTGACAGTCGGCTGAAACAAGGCTGTGCGAAGCGGGGATACGATATGGACAGTCAGTTTTTTGAGCATGATGTGTGTTATAATGGTCGGGAAGCAGTGAGCAGGGGCGAAGAGGAAAAGCATCGGCGGTGACAGCTTCATTACAAGTCCAAGATTTTGTACTGTCCCGAAATGTTCACAATTTGTTGACGAATTCGGTCTCAGAATATGGTAGCATAAATATGGAAACAGGAAGAAGCGCAGAATCGGAAGATACAAACAAATGGCTCAAAATATTGCACCACACATCAAGTATAATAATGACAGGAAAACGGAGGTATCACTATGAAGCTTAACAACGATCTTTACGAATACGACAAGTCTGCCGCACTGCTGGCGATACTCGATATCCTGCGCAGGTTCGGCGATGACTGCAACAAGCGTGAGATGCAGGATAAGCTGCTCGAGGAGTACGGCATTTCCATGGTCCGCAACACCTTTGCCGCCAAGCTCAAGACCCTCGACCGCTGCGGCTACACCCTCCGTGAATCCGAGGACGGCAGCCACTATGTTTTCGAGGGCAGAGAGTTCACAGATGCGCAGCTGCGTGTGCTGATCGACTGCCTGATCTACAACGGCGTCGTCGGCTCGGAGACTGCCAAGAAGATGATAGCCGAGCTTTGCGACCTCGGCAGCGAAGCGCTCAGAAACAAGTGCAGCAGCTTTCAGAAGCGCGTTGCAGGAAGAAAGCGTTCCTCCGATGCCGTGACCGAAAACCTCGGGCTTATCCAGCGCGCTATCGGCGGCAGCGCAAAGCTCACCTGCAACTATAAGGTGTATAACAAAATGCTGAACCTTGTGAACAAGTACCCGAAGGACATTACAGTATCTCCGTTCGAGCTGACCCTTGTAAACGGCAGATATGTCCTGATCTGCGCCGTTGACGGCGAGGACGATCTCACGCATTTTTACATCGACAAGCTCTGCGATATCAGGCTTATCAGAGAGCCTGCCCGCAGTGCGGGAAAGCTGCTGTCTGCTCTCGGCTACGACGATATGAACGAGTATATCTCCTCTCAGCCCGTGCTTTGCGGCGGCAGAAAGGAAAGATTCAGTCTGAAGATCGACAACGATATAATCAACGATTTTCTTGATGATTTCGGCGGCGATTTCAGAAAGGTCTCCACCCACAGGGAAAACGACGGCTACAATACAGTTCTTGTCATCACGACCTCACGCGACAGTCTGAAAAGGCTGATCCTGCCCTACTACGGAAAAATATCTGTCCTCGACCAACCTATATTCAACAGCGAGATCGAAGATATGTTCAGGACAGGTGTGCATAACAGCCGTATGATCGGCAAGGCTCCGCTGGTCAAGGCGTTCGGGTCGATAAGCTTTGAGGAGGCTGTCCGTGTATGCGTGGTGGAGGACTTGAACCACTTTGAATACCGCTCGAAGAAGAAGCATGAAAGGATCGACCTCTCCAGGCTGTCGGAGCTTGACTGGATAGACGGTATCGTTCTGCACAATGTTGACATCACAGGTCAGCGGCTGCCTGAGGAGCTGAAAAGCATAACCGGCCTGACGCTCATCGGCAGCAGGTTCGACATTGAAACGATCGCGGAGCTTAAAGATCTGAAAAGGCTGAGGATATCCGACATCACCGCCGAGCAGCTCGAAGCGCTCTCGGGACTGGAAAAAATCAGCAGCATAATGATAAGCGGGACTATGACCGCACCCAACGGCAAAATCCAGTCCGAGGTGAACTGTGATATAACCGACCTCGATTTCATGAAGAACTGGAACGGGCTGCATATCGTGGAGCTGTAC
>CAMOFU010000277.1 GCA_946613705.1 uncultured Clostridia bacterium | reverse complement strand
TTTGATGTTTTGATGTTTTGATTATTCGGGTCACTGTTTGCCTGCGGTAGTTTTATACTGAGGCTGCCGAGCATAATTATAAAAAGGAGCAGAGAGCTGCCTTCGCTCTCTGCTCGGAAATGCTGTTCTGTTTATGCGGGCTCTGCGGCGGGGGTCACTTCAGCCGTATCACCACTCCGCCCGTGTAATGGGTCGGCAGGCCGTCCTCGGTCGGGTCGGGCACCGTATCGTAGATAGAACCGAGTGACAGAGCCGTAAGCTCGGACATATCTCCCTCGAATGTCAGCTCATACTCGTGCCTTACCCGTCCCGCCTCGGTGAAGGTCTCGGTGTTGTCGGGGACAACATTCGGCAGTATGCATATCAGGCGGTCGTCAAGGCTCAGGTCTGTTCCGTCCAGCTTGCAGCCCGTTATCCGCAGCGAAGAATCATTCTCTGTCTCTGTATAGCCCCTGACCTGCGGCACGCAGACAGCGCCCTTGACAGTCAGCGGTGCATCGAGCTCCGTTGAGCCCCATGTCTCGGTGATGACCGTGACCCTTTTGTTCTCGCGGTCGATCTCGGCGGTGATATCGGTATGGATATTGTTCTCATCATCAACACAGGTATATTCGACCGACTCGGCATCGGCACCTGCCAATATCTCATCGCCCCTGCCTGTTACATATCTGCTTGGGAGACAGGGGTTTCCCGCCTCATCAAAGAGATACTCGCCGCCGTTTTCGCGGGTGATATCAAAGGTGATGGTGTTGATATCGGGTCTGCTCCCGCTGTGCGGCACGAACATGATCGCTGCCGTCCAGACATTCCCCGACTTATGGGTCAGGGTATAGCAGACCGTATCCTCATCATTTCCGTTCTCCTTGGTAAGAGAGGACGCATCCTCAAAGACTATCATCGGCGGGGTGTCCTTGACATTTTCGGGATCGCTCCCGTATATATAGCTAAACGCGGTATCGCTGAAGCTCGTCTGCCATTCGCTTTGGTGCGCATAGGCGAGGTCAAGCAGGATATGCACGGGGGTGGGGTCGAGCTCCTGCAGAACCGTATAAGCACCGTCCTTATCGGGCAGGAGGATATAATTGCAGCCGTAAGCCTGATGATAGACCCCTGTCTGCATCTCGCCGTTCTTCTTCCACTCCCTGCCCTCATACCAGCGGTCCTCAACATAAACCATATAGTTCTCGGGGGACTTTTTCATCTTTTGCAGCACATACTCATAGTAAGGGATATCGGCGGTCTCGGCGGTGCGGTTGGTCTCGTTGTTCATGACGGCATATCTTACCCGCATGATATCGAGCAGCTCCTGCCCCCGCACTATCTTCCCCACACATTCTTTTATGCGGTCATCGTCGGTCGAATATATGGCAAAATACGGGATATAATACTGTTCGCCGCCGCTTGTGAAGCTTACGAGCAGTGCCCCGTCCCAGCCGTCGTAGAGCAGCCTGACACCTGCGGCATCGGGCACGGTGCCGAGCAGTCTCTCGGCGGCATTTCTGTTGAAGCCGTACAGGAACTGTGCTGCTGCGGGCGGGTCGTACTGTGTTCCGCTGTCCTTTCTGATGCTGCCGTTCTCATCGCGGCTGAGGAAGATCTCGCCGCCGTCGTCCGTCGGCAGGATATAGAACGGCTCGGCCGAAACTGCCTTATCGAGACTGCCGCTCGCAAGGAACTCGTCGCACAGCTCAAGGGCATATACCTCCTCGGCGCGTGCAAGGTCGGCATTGTCTATACCCTCTGCCTCGAGGCAGGCGGCAAGCTCGCTGCGGGTCTCACCGTCTATCTGCGGCAATGCGGACACTCGGTCGGACAGGGTCTCTGCCCGAACGCTCGTATTATCGTCCTTCGGCACATCACGCTTATTGAGCACCCATACCGCGCCGACAGCCAGTGCTGCCGCGCCGACAGCGGCAATGCCTATTTTCCAATAGCCGCCTTTTACTCTTGCCTTTGAGCTCACCGAGGTGCCCAGCACCTCGGCAGCCGTGAGCTGTGAGCCTCGGGAGCCGTATTCTTTATCTGAAACTGTTTTTAAAAGCTCTTTTTCGTTCATGATCGTTCTCTCCTTTCATACAGCCTGCGTATCTCGCCCAGCGTGGAATAGAGATGCTTTTTTACCGTAGTCTCCTTCATCTCCAGCAGCTGAGCGAGCTCCTTTGTTGTCATGCCCTTTGAATAGTGCAGATAGAAGATCTTCTGTGAGGTGAGCGGTCTGCTGCGGACCAGCCTGCCGATCTCGTCTATCAGCTCCCGCCCTACAAGCTCGTCCTCGACGTTCATGCTGTCGGGGATATCCCCCGCCGCAGGGACACGGTCTGTTGAAAACAGGTTTTTCAGCTTTGCCGCAAGAGAATAGTATCTGCCGAGCTGACGCTTGGCTATCAGCAGGACGTAGGCTTCTTCGTTCGGCGGCGGGTTTGGGCGCTTACTAAGCGCCCCGAACACACTCAGCCAGACATCCTGATAAATATCATCTATGTCGTCCAGACAGAAGCATTTCGCCGCGATATATCTGTGCACACTTTCTTTGGTCCGCTCGTAAAGTCCGTTAAAGTATTCCCTGTCCATTCTGCCGCCTCCCTTCCGAAAACATATCAAAAGCGCTTTCATCTAAGTATTGCATATTATCTCCCGAAAGTTATGAACATTTCGTAAACAATACCGGCGGCAGCGGCGGCAGCGGCGGCAGCGGCCGCGCGCAATGCCGCCTATTGAAAAATAGTATAGTAGGATACATAGTGTGACGGCGGGGTCAGACATAGCAGTTGACCGACAGTTTCTCACTCTGTCCCAAGAATGCGAGTGCCTGTGTGCTTCACTATACACAGTAAAAGACGCGGTGTCCTGCGTTCG
>CAMOFU010000276.1 GCA_946613705.1 uncultured Clostridia bacterium | reverse complement strand
CCGTTCGTTAGTTTTGTCAAGAAAAAAGGAACAAAAAGAGAGCCGCGAAGCGCCTTAAAAGCTTCGCGGCTGTTTTTTATGGCATTGCTTCGGTCTTGCTGCCGTTGAAAACCGTTATCAGAAATTCTATGATGCCGTCATGCTCCGTTCGGGTCATGGTCGCTTCAACTCCCGCAAGCTTCATGACCTTCACCGCTTTGTCTACTGTGTTTGAAAACAGCCTTACGTCCCCCAGCGCCGCCGCACGCCTGCGATAACTGCGCCGCTTCTTCTCTTCATTGCACATTCCTTCGATCAGCGCTTCCGCCTGCGATACCGTCATTCGCTCGGATACTATGTGCGCAAGCGCTTCGTTTATCTCCCCTTCGTCGGATAACCGCAGTAATGCCCTCGCATGACGCTCCGTCAGCGAGCTCTCGCAGATCAGCCGCCGCTGCGAGGGCGTGAGCCGCAGTAAACGCAGCTTGTTCGAGACCGTTGACTGCGCAAGTCCCAGCCGCAGCGCGATCTCGTCTCGGGGTATCGAGTATTCGTTTATAAGCGTTCGGATCGCTTCCGCTTCCTCAAAACAGTCAAGATCCGCTCGCTGTATGTTCTCTACAAGCGCTATGACAGCCGAACGCTTGTCCGTGATCTTCACAACTACACAGGGTACACTCGTACACCCCGCAAGCTTCGCCGCACGCAGCCGCCGCTCTCCTGTGACAAGTACATACCCCTCTCCGCTCTGACGGACCGTAAGCGGCTGTATCACTCCGTCCTGCTCGATCGACTTCGCAAGCCCGTTCAAAGCCTCGGGCGGGAATCTCCGCCTCGGCTGATCGGGATTGGGCGAGATCATGCTGACAGGTATATCCACGACCTTCGCAAGCTCTGTCAGCTGCCGTTCCTTTGTCGGTCGGGTCACAAAAGCTTTGATAGTATTCAGATTGATCGGGTTCATTTCGGCACCTCCGCAGACTGTGATTTACGGGGCAGTCGGGATAGGATATCCGCCTTGCCCCCGCAAGTTCTATTATAGCATTTCTCTTTTCCCGTTTCCATAGAATATTCCGACAGATCATCGTATTATTCCGAGCAGATAATACCGCCGCCGACAGGATATCGCAGAATGCGCGCTGCTGTGACAGGCAGTTTGTCGAAAAAATGAAAAATGTGATATGACTGTTTCACATTTATTACCCGAAGCCTTTATGATACTGTCAAAAATTTTTGCTTTGATTATCATAGATTTATCACATTCGGGGGTATAATTGTTTATAGAAACAAAAAAGAACAGGCGATGCAAAACCGCCCGACATAAATCAAAACAGAAAAAGATAAAGAAAAACGGAGGCATTGTTATGGACAACAACAACTACAATAATTACAATCGTGATGAACACGAGAACGGCTATCAGCAGAATGCGTATAACAGCTACTATACCGCTCCGAACTATCAGGACTACGGCAATGTGAACGAGGTGGTCTACAAGCCCGAGAAGAAAAAGGGCAGAGGCAAGAAGGTGCTCGCGGGCATCGTCGGCTTGCTGACTGTGGCAGCGATAGGAGCTACCTCGATCGTAGGCTACAATCTCATCAGGGGCGACAGCACGGTGAAGACCGACAGCAGCTCAGCGTCAGAGTGGCCCGCAGCAGCGGCCGCTTCCTCGGACGACAGCGTCAGCTCGGATTCCGCTGCGGAGACAAGGGACCTTCCCTCGATAGTGCAGCTCGCTTCTCCCTCTGATGCAATGAGCATTCCCGAGATCGTCAACAAGAATTCATCGAGCGTGGTCGGTATCAACTGCGTTACAAGTCAGGGCATTGCGATGGGTACAGGCATCATAATGAGTGAGGACGGCTACATCATCACGAACGCGCACGTTGTAGAGGGTGCGCAGTCGATCTCTGTCAAGCTCCCCAGCAGCTATGCGGACGATACCTCCGATGCCGATGCGGCAGACGAGCTGACTATCGGGGCTGAGCTTATCGGCAAGGACACGATGACAGATATCGCAGTGCTCAAGGTGAACAAGACAGGTCTGACAAAGGCGGAATTCGGCAAGAGCAGCGATCTGCAGGTCGGTGAGGTGGCGATCGTTATCGGCAACCCGCTGAGCATGAATCTGGCGAACTCGGTAACTGCGGGCATCATTTCCGCTCTGAACCGTTCGATCACGATCGAGGACAGAACGATGAACTGCATACAGACAGATGCGTCGATCAATAACGGCAACTCGGGCGGACCGCTGATAAATGCATACGGTCAGGTAGTGGGCATCACCTCTGCAAAGGTAACATCTACCTACGGCGAGGGTCTCGGCTTTGCTATCCCGATAGATGAGGCTATCCCGATAATCGAGGAGCTTATCAAGAACGGCCGCGTTACAGGCAGACCCGCACTCGGCGTTTCGGGCGAGGATATCTCTGAGATATATGCAAAGTATTACAATATGCCCAGCGGATTCAGAGTTAAGCTCGTAAACAGCGGAAGCGCTGCCGAGAAGGCCGGCATTCAGGTAAATGATATTATCATCGGCATCGAGGGCAAGCTCATCAGCTCGCTGCAGGAATTCAATCAGGTGAAGAATAAATATAAGGCAGGCGATACCGTTAAGATCTCGGTCTACAGAGACGGTGAGATAGTTGACCTTGACGTTACACTTGACGAGGCCGCTACCGAGGAGGAGTCTGCCGAGAAGAATGCGCAGAATAATGACGATGCTTACAATAAGTACCGCGAGTTCTTCAATCAGTTCCCATTCTGAGCCGATAAGGCTTTACAGCTTTTCAAAATTGATCTCTTCCAATTTTCATATTCTTTTACTTCTCGAAAACGGCTGCCCCGTAAAAAGGGCAGCCGTTTTTGACACCTTGCCTTACTGTCTGCGGGAC
>CAMOFU010000275.1 GCA_946613705.1 uncultured Clostridia bacterium | reverse complement strand
AGCGAACAGAGAACGGAGAATACTGTTTTCTGTTCGCTTTTGTATTTGTATATGCTGTGCAAATTTTATACCGCAGTTGACAGGAGCGCAGAAATGGGTTATAATGTATAAGCGGCTCTGACGAGAGCCGTGTTATTCCTTATCTGAAACAGTAAAGAAGTGATATCGATTTATAAAAACAATATAAGGCTCTCGCTTGCCGCTCTGCTCTGTGCGGCGGTGACTGCGCTGTCGTCCTGCGGGACGGCGATAGATGAGAGCTCCGCATCGGCTGTCTCTGCCGTATCAACGACGGCTGCCGAGACCACGACAGCCGATGTAACGACGACAGTCTCCGAGGCTGTAACGACCGCCGAGACCGAAGCGACATCGGATACTACAGCGGCTTCCGAAACGATCACCGAGACGGTAACGACCGAGGAGACCACTGCCGCTGCCGAGTCCGAAGCGGAGCCTGAGCTGCCGTATTGCAGTGCGGCGGGTGTGTGGTGTGTTGACGACGGCAGAGTGATCTACAGTCTGAATGCCGATGATACGATCTCTCTGGCAAGCATCACCAAGCTGCTCACCGCTTCTGTCATGCTGAAATATCTTGAGTCCGACACGGTCGTGACCGTCGGCACCGAGATCATGATGATAAAGCCCGATTCCACTACTGCATTTCTGAGCATCGGCAACGAGCTGACGGTGGGAGAGCTCGTGAGCGCGATGCTGCTGCCCTCGGGCAACGATGCAGCGTATACGGCGGCTGTTTCGACCGCGCGTGCGATCTACGCGGGCACAGAGATGACCGATCGGCAGGCAGTTGACATCTTTGTCGGGCTGATGAATGAGTTCGCTGCCGAGCTGGGCATGAACAGCAGCCATTTTGCCAACCCCGAGGGCTGGGACGACCCTTATCATTACACGACGCTGAACGATCTGATGAAGCTCGTGAACTATGCTCTTACCGTCCCCGAGATACAGCAGTCGGCGGCCGCTCAGCAGCTTACGGTCTACTTCCGCAGCGGAGGCTATGCCGCATGGACCAACACCAACAAGCTGCTCGACCCGAACGGCGAATACTATTCTCCCGACTGCATCGGGCTGAAAACAGGCACCACGCTTGCTGCGGGCTCCTGCCTTGCTGCTGCCTTTTACCGCGGCGGAAAGACCTATGTCTGCGCAGTTATGGGCTGTGGCGACGATCAAAGCCGCTACTCGGCGGCGCTTGCGCTGAGTGAGCTTTTCTGAAACCGTGAAGAAACACAAAACACCCTCCGCACAGATAAAACTGTCTGTGCGGAGGGTGTTTTATGCAGAGGAAGGAGCCGTTACTTTCTTGCGTCCTCCTCGCTGAGCCCGCCGAGGGATAGGGATTTCAGATAGGCGTTGATAAATCCGTCAAGGTCGCCGTCCATGACTGCCTGGATATTTGCAGTCTCATAATCCGTGCGGTGATCCTTTACGAGCTGATAGGGCATGAACACATAGGAGCGTATCTGGCTGCCCCATGCTATCTCCTTCTGAACGCCCTTGATGTCCTCTATCTTCTCCAAATTCTGCTGCAGCTTGATCTCGAGCAGCTTTGCCTTGAGCATACGCATAGCGTAGTCGCGGTTCTGGAACTGCGAGCGCTGAGTCTGGCAGGCAGCGACGATGCCCGTGGGCTTGTGTATCAGTCTTACTGCGGACGAGGTCTTGTTGATGTGCTGACCGCCCGCACCCGACGAACGGTACACCTGCATCTCGATATCCTCGGGGCGGATATCTATTTCAACGTCCTCGGGGAGATCGGGCATTACGTCAACGGCGGCGAAGGAGGTGTGCCTGCGCCCCTGAGAATCGAACGGTGACACCCGCACGAGCCGATGTATGCCTGCCTCGCCCTTCAGGTAGCCGTAGGCATTCTCGCCCTCGATAGCGACCGATGCCGACTGGTAGCCCGCCTCGCTGCCCTCGAGGATATCCAGCACATTCACCTTGAAGCCGTGAGCCTCTGCCCAGCGGGTGTACATACGGTAGAGCATCTCGTTCCAGTCCTGAGCCTCTGTTCCGCCCGCGCCCGAGTGGAAGTTGAGGATAGCATTGTTGTGGTCATACTCGCCTGTCAGCAGGGAAGCGAGAGTGAGCGCATCTACCTGAGCGGCGAGCGATTGCAGCTCGGCATCGATGTCATCGATCATGCTCTCGTCGTCCTCCTCGGCAGCCATTTCGAGCATGACCTCGATATCCTCCGCCGACTGAGTGAGCTTATCGTATTTTTCGAGCCGCCCCTCGAGTGTGCGTGTTTCCTGCAATACCTTCTGCGAGCCCTCGAGGTCGTCCCAGAAGCCGGGCTCGGCTGCCTTATTGTGAAGCTCCTCGACCCGCTCCTTTGAGTTCTCGATATCGAACACCTCGGAAAGCTCCTTTATCTTCGGCTTATAGCTTTCCAGCTTCGAGCGCAGATTTTCCAAAAATATCATAGTTCATTACTCCCTGAAACAATATAGTTACATTATATTATAACATACTTTTCGGGATTTGTCATTAGTTTTTTGAAAAAAAGTCTGTTGTTATTTGTTATTATCATTTTTGTTTTTTGGAATACAAGGCTACAACAGCAATAATTGATAGAAGTGATATACCAGCGCCGGCAATTATTCCAATACTTCGCGCTACAATAAATAGTCCTACAGCCATTGATAGAACTATTAACAAAATAATAATAAATATCGAACTTGCTGTTATAGTTTCCTTTTTATTAGTATCAGTATCTGCACGCTCGATCACGCACCCGCATTTCGGGCATACCTTTGCCCCATTTATAATTGTTGGTTCATCGGCTTTTGTGCCGCAGGTCTGACAATACATAAGATACCTCCCTATCTTTTATGAAGCGGATGACCGTTCACGTCAGTAAAGCTGCCGG
>CAMOFU010000274.1 GCA_946613705.1 uncultured Clostridia bacterium | reverse complement strand
TTTTTCATTTTCATTTTTCAAGTCATGATTTGCCTACGATTATTTTACACTAAGCTCAGTCTGCCTTTTTAAGGCCCTGCATAAAGCCGCCGAGCTCGGTGCAGCAAACGTCGCCGCCGATGAGCTTGTTGTCACAGACCATCAGCGTGAGCTGCATACAGTCCTTGTCGGTATGTCCCTCATAGTTTAAGACGGGATAGGTATAGACCTCGACCGTCCTGCCCTTGTACTGTTCAAGGTCGAACCCCTGCTGCTTCTGGAGCTGATTGTACTTGTCATACACCTCGCTCCACTCCTCGGGGATAGTGACCGAGCGGCAGTCCTGATACTCCTTTGAGGTCTCCCAGCCCATGCTGCGGATAAACTCCTGACGGTCGGTCTCGGTCTTGAGCACATATGCCTCGGGTGCCTTGCCCGCGGCGAAGATGACTGCCCATACCGTCAGGGCGGCTATGACCGTACATATGACCCCGAGCCACAGTCGGGGGCGTTTGAGCTTGACTGATCTGATAAACATATTCTCTGTTCTCCTCTTTTCCGAACGCATACGGCGCGTCCTGTTTTCTGATAAAGTATATGCAGCGGACGGAAAGGATATGTTATCATTTTTTCTATCATTATATATCCTACTGACAGGAGGTCTTACTATGAAGCTTATATCATGGAACGTCAACGGCTTTCGTGCCTGTCTTAAAAAGGGCTTTGAGGAGTTTTTCCGATCTGCCGACGCTGATGTGTTCTGCATTCAGGAAACCAAGCTGCAGCCCGAGCAGGCCGAGTTCATGCCCGAGGGCTATCACCGATACCTCAGCAGCGCCGAAAAAAAGGGCTACTCGGGCACCGCAGTATACACAAAGGCCGAGCCCCTCTCGGTCACCTACGGCATAGACGGCAGATACTCCGACGAGGGCAGGGTGATAACCTGCGAGTTTGAGGAGTTCTATCTTGTGTGCTGCTATGTTCCCAACGCTCAGGAGGGGCTCAAACGCATCGGCTACCGTATGCAGTTCGAGGACGATATGCGCACCTATCTCTGTATGCTCGACAGCAGGAAGCCCGTTATCTACACGGGAGATCTGAATGTCGCCCACAAGGAGATCGACCTCAAAAATGCCAAAGCCAACATGGGCAAGGCAGGCTTCTCCGATCAGGAGCGGAGCAAGATGACCGAGCTGCTCGCCGCAGGCTTCACGGATACCTTCCGCAAGCTCTACCCCGACCTTGAAGGGGTGTATTCCTGGTGGAGCTACCGCTTCAACGCGCGCAGGAACAATGCGGGCTGGCGGATAGACTACTTTATCGTTTCCGACCGTCTTGCCGACCGTATCGAGGACGCACTTATCCTCACCGAGATCGAAGGCAGCGACCACTGCCCCGTAGCCCTGATCCTGTCTTAGCACGGACGGCAGTGGCGACAGCGGGTTCGGACAGAGTGATTGATCCGCAGGTCCTCACTCTGTACCGGGAATGCGAGTGCTGATGTGCTTTACTATACCATAGTATAAGACGCGGTGTCCATGTCACATCGCGCTCCGACGTAAGCGGCACCAGGCCGCGTCCCGTGATACAGGTGCAGGGGCTCGCCCCTGCCGGGGTTGACAGTGGCGAGGTGTTTTTGGTATAATGTTATATATAAAGGTATAAAGGGTATCTGATCTGCTGCGGATCTCCTATCCCGATCTGAGAGGTAGTTGAATATGTCAGCTGTAAAAAAGAAGCTCGGCGAGATCGCCGAGTTTATCACTGCCGAAAAGGCATTTTATCTGCTCATAATGATAACAATGATCTCGCTGCCGCTGTGCGAGCTGCTTGTTGAGCAGCATTCGCGGAACTTCGAGGGGCAGCCTGTCATCGTCGAGGCGGCGGGCATCATGGGTGCCGTCATGGTGGTGACACACCTTGTTATACATAAGGGCATCAGCTATTACCCGACCGACGTTTTCTTTGCGCTGCTCGTGATCTTCGCAGGGCTCTCTCTCGCCTTTACCGAGGATATGCTGTCGTCTGTGCAGGGGTATGACTACGACGAGTGGCTCACTCACTTCATGGCATACTTCTCGCTGATGTATGCGGGAACGATGGTCAAGGATAAAAAGCGGCGGCGCAATATCATACGGGCATTCGTGTTCGTGCTCATCCTTCAGGGCGCAGTCGGCGTTATGCAGAGCCTCGGCAGTGAGTTCACCAACTGCTTCTACGATGCCGATGCCGCTACCGAGCTGCACCTGGCTTACGGTCTTACCGCCCACTATAACTGGTATGCCGCGCTTATGACGCTTGCAGCGGGCTGCGCTATGGGACTGTGCGTGTTTGCGGGGAGCAGGAAAAGCTTTCTCGCCGCACTCGCGGGCTCGGCTCTCGGTATGTATGCACTGCTTGCTACCGAAACAAGGCTCGCTCTGCTGAGCCTTGCCGTGCTGATAGTTTTCTATCCCGCGGCGCTGCTGATCTATAAGCTCAAAAACCGTGACAGCAAGCTCGTGAAGCCCGCCCTCCTGCACTGGGGAGCGCTCGCGCTGCTGCTTGCCGCACTGCTGCTGCTCTTCTTCTTCGGGCTCGGCAGGTTCAGGAACAAGCTCGACCTGACTATCTCCGAAATGAACGGCACCGCTACCTTCTCTCAGGATTCCGAGAAGATCTTCGGCAGCTCGTCCGACAGCTCGGAGAGCGACGAGTCGGCTGCCGCGATATCACAGCTCGGCATATCAAAGTCTGGCGCAGCTGTCGGCAATGATACCGCGCTGCATTCTGCGGGGAACAGCTATCCCGACAACGATACGACAGGAAACAGTGAGGCTCCCGAGCACATCTCCGTCGGTGACAGTGAGGCTCCCGAGTACATCTCCGTCGGTGACAGCGAGGCTCCCGAGCACATCTCCGTCGGCGCCAGCGAGGCTCCC
>CAMOFU010000273.1 GCA_946613705.1 uncultured Clostridia bacterium | reverse complement strand
ATCTGGACGGCGCATCTGATGCACAGGGGTCGTGCGGTGTTGCCTATATGTTTTTTGATGCTCTGATCCTTCGGGACACGGTCTGTCTGCATCAGGTCTGACCGCCGATCTGACCTGCGGAAGCAAACGGGGGGAGATCCTTTTGGATAAGGACCTCCCCCTGCACGTTATGATTCGTATTTCTGTGCGCTGCCGCGAAGGAGCTCGATGATCGGCAGGTGCTGGGGACAAACGCCCTCGCACTGCCCGCAGCCGATGCAGTCGCTCGCCTTGCCGCGCCCCTCGGTATAGGACTGATATCTGCCCTTGGCACGCCAGCCGTCCTTGTATACGCGGTCGGTATTCTCTGCCTTGAATATGTCGGGTATAGGTATATTCATCGGGCAGCCGTCGGTGCAGTAGCTGCAGCCCGTGCAGCCGATAGCGTCCGAGCCCATAACTATCCTGCGCACCTTGTCGATAGCCTGTCTGTCGTCGTCGGTAAGCGGCTCAAAGCCCGTTATCGTGCCGAGATTATCCTGCATCTGCTCCTCGGTGGACATACCCGAGAGTATCGTCATCACACCGTCGAGCGAGGCAACGTATCTCAGCGCCCACGAAGCATTGGAGGCCTCGGGGCGGACGGCTCTGAACACCGCTTCGGCATCCTCGGAGAGGTTGGCAAGAGTGCCGCCCTTCACGGGCTCCATTATTATCATCGGTATGCCGCGGCGGCGGAGTATCTCATAAAGCGCTCCCGACTGCACGACGGGGTTGTCCCAGTCAAGGTAATTGAGCTGTATCTGCACGAACTCGACCTCGGGGTGCAGATCGAGCACCTTTTCGAGCAGCTCGGGCGAGCCGTGGAATGAGAAGCCGAAATGGGTGATCTTCCCCTCGGCCTTCTTTTGCAGCGCCCAGCTGAAGCAGTCAAACCTCTCGTATGTATCGTAGTTATATCCGTCCTCGAGCGAATGGAGCAGGTAGAAATCAAAGTGACCGACACCTGCACGTTCAAGCTGTTCGCTGAATATCCTGTCCCTGTCCTCGGCGGACTTGATGCTCCATGCGGGCAGCTTTGTCGCAAGATAAAAGCTGTCTCTCGGATAGCGCTTCACGATCGCCTCTCTCGCTACGGTCTCGGACTTGCCGCCGTGGTAAACGTAGGCTGTATCGAAGTAGTTCAGCCCCGCCTGCATATAGGCATCGACCATAGTACAGACGCGGCTCAGGTCCACCTCGCCGTCCTTTGTCGGCAGCCTCATCAGCCCGAACCCGAGCTTCGGCATTTTGTTCAGTTCGATCGACATTGTGATTCCTCCTTTGGTTTATTGGCTTCATTTTCTTCCGGCATGATATCGGTATTCGGTACCGTGCTCTTCTTTACTTTGCGGCTTTCAGTATGGGCAGCACCGACAAGCCGTTATCGGTCTCCTCTCTGATCTCCCGCAGCATCTCCGCCGCCGCGAGCTCCTTCTCTGTCTTTGTGTTGACCACCTCGTCGAGCTTCGCCGCAAGATTCTGTGCGTATTCGGTTATCACGCCTGTCCGCTTGCCCTCGATCATTATTCTCACCACAGCCTCGGTGCCGCTCTCGCGTACTATTATCCGTCCGTCGTGCCCGAGCCGCTTCTTGTAGTCCGATACCATTTCGCGGAAGCCCTCGTCCTCGGCCCACAGCTCCCGCTTGCTCTCGGGTATCGGTACATTCACGGCTATCTGCGGGCATTCCTCCATCACTGCCCCCAGCTCCGATGCTCTGCGGCGGGTGCGCTTGAGCACCTCAAGCAGCCGCACGCCCGTTACCATACCGTCGCCCGTCCGCTCAAAGTCGAGGAAGATGATATGCCCGTTCTTCTCGCCGCCGAGATTGCAGCCGAACCGCAGCATTCGGTCTATCACCGTTCCCGAGCCGACTGCCGAGGTAGTGATGTTTATCCCCTCGCGTTCTCCGAACTGTGTCAGCCCGTAGTTGCTCATGACGGTGGCAACGACCGTGCCGCCGTGGAGCTTGCCCTGCACTTTAAGGAATTTCGAGAATATTGCCAGCAGCTTGTCGCCGTCGAGCTTCTCTCCGCGCTCATCTACTGCTATGCACTTGCTGCCGTCGCCGTCGAACGCGAGCCCGATATCGCAGTGCCGCTCTGTGACAGTCTGCTTCAGCAGCGACAGGTCGTTCACACCGCAGCCCGAGTTTATGTTCATGCCGTCGGGCTGGCAGCCGACCGCGACACAGCTTGCACCCATGCCCTCGAATATCCTCTTTGCATATCGGGCAGGCGCACCGTTCGCGCAGTCGAGCGCTACCTTTATCCCGCGCAGGTCACACTGTGTCGAGCGCACGACCCTGCGGATATAATCCCACTCGGCCTGTTCGCAGTAGTGTATCCTGCCGATCCTGCTGCCGCTGACCGAAAGGCTCTGCCGGCTGTCGTCAGCCACCAGCATTTCGAGCTTATCCTGCACCTCCGCGCTGATGCGGAAGCCTGTTTTTGAGAACAGCTTCAGCCCGTTATACTCAGCGGACGAGGAGCCTGCGGTTATCATGATGCCTGCGTCCGCCTGATACAGATCGGTCAGGTAGGAGACTGCGGGTGTCGGCACGACCCCGAGGATATGCACGTCCGCGCCTGCCGAGCAGATGCCTGCGGTGAGCGCCGCTTCAAGGACATCTCCCGAATTGCGCGTGTCCTTGCCGATGACTATATTTGCTCTGCCGCCCTTTTCGGCAGCGGCAAATGCCCCCACCGCCTTGCCGAGCCGCATGACCGTACCGCAGTCGAGCCCCGAAAGCGCGATACCTCTCACGCCGTCCGTTCCGAATAATTTTCCCATCAGATCATCTTCCTTTTTTAGTTCACGGGACACTCCCGTTGGTCGCTCCACTTTGTACGGGCATCGAACGCAGGACACCGCGTCTTA
>CAMOFU010000272.1 GCA_946613705.1 uncultured Clostridia bacterium | reverse complement strand
CCGCAAAGCAGTGGCTTGCGATCACGATGATAGATGCATTCCCCGAGCCGCCGACACTCAAACAGATATCCGAGCTTTCGGGAGTTACGCACCAGAGTATGCGGCAGATCGTTGACCGTCTTATCGAGAAGGGCTTTTTGAAGGTCGTTCCCGATAAGAAGGACAAGCGTGCTATCCGCCTTGTCAAGACCGAGGCTGCCGACCATCTGCGCACAAAAAAGGACGGGCAGGATCAGAGGTTCGTGTTCAGGCTGTTTGAGTGTCTGACAGAGGAGGAGACTTCTGCCTATTGCTCGGCGCTTGCCAAGCTGTGTGACAGGCTGAATGAACTCAAAGAGGAAAATGATGCATAACATAACAGAGGAGTGAATGCTATGAAAGCAATAGTTGCTTACAGGTCAAAATCGGGCTACACAAAGAAATATGCCGAGTGGATAGCGCAGGAGCTCGGCTGCGATATCAAGGAAGACCCCGAGCTTTCGGATATCTTGGGATATGACACGGTGATCTACGGCGGAGGAATGTATGCAGGCGGGTTCAACGGCGTAAAGCTCATCACCAAAAACCTTGACAAGCTGAAGGGCAAAAAGATAGCCCTGTTTGCGGTAGGCTCTAATCCCGGCAGGGAGCATGAAATGAAGGTCTTCTGGGACAGGGTGCTGACTGCGCAGCAGCAGAAGCATATCGGTTATTTTTATCTGCGCGGGGGCTTTGATTTCAGCAAGCTTACTGCAAAGGACAAGATGCTTATGAAAATGCTGAAGATCAAGCTGCAAAAAACCAAAGAGCGCACCGAGGACGAACAGGGAATGCTCGATGCCTACGATACGCCCGTTGATTTTTCCGACAGGGAGAATATCAGACCGCTGGTGGAGTTCGTTTTGGAGCTGTGATAAGAGAACTGTGTCAGAGCTCCACTGTCATAACAGCAAAACCCATTATGCCGCTGCTGCGGCTGCTTGGCTATTGACGTTTCACAAGTAATGTGATATAATAGAAACGGGTTAGCAATTACTAATTGAAAAACAGATACCGAGCAGTTCGGTAAACCTATCATCAAAATAACGATCGTGAGTGACAGTAATGAGCAGTAAAAGCATCTACAGAGCGATAGTGGGTACAAATTCATGGGGCAGCAAGGCATATGGCAGGGTGCTCAGGGGGAGCAGCGTCGATAAGGAGACTCTGCGCCAAACGGTCGAGGAAGCTATGGAGCGCGGGCTTGCAGTCTTTGATACGGCACAGGACTACGGTCTCGGGCAGGGGCAGAAGCTGATAGGCGAGCTTTGCCCGAGGACGGCGAAGATCTCAGCCAAATACACCCCGGGCACGAAATATGTCAAGGGGCAGGTGCGCAGGTCGTTTCAGAAGGACCTTAACGACTTCGGCCGCGATCACGTTGATATCTACTGGCTGCATCTTCCCAACTGCATAGAACAGAATCTGTCCGAGATCATAGAGCTGTATAAGGAGGGAAAGATCGGCGGCATAGGGCTGTCGAATTTCTCGCTCGACGAATGCAGAACGGCAAAGGCACAGCTCGACAAAGCGGGCGTGCCGCTGTTCGGAGTACAGAACCACTACAGCATCATCGCCCGCGACTGGGAGAAAAACGGCCTTGTGGATTGGTGCAGGGAAAACGGTGTGCAGTTCTGGGCGTGGGCAGTGCTCGAGGAGGGCCTGCTCGTGCCGCCGAAAAAGGGCAGCAGGCTTTCGCTGATGAAGCTTATATTCCTTAACAAACAGAGCCGACTGCTGCCTCTCTACAAGAAAATGCACATCATCGGTAAGCGTCACGGGATAACTCCCGCGCAGGTGGCGATCGCGTTTTGCTCGTCGAAGGGGATAGTGCCGATCTGCGGCTGCCGCAAGCCCTATCAGGTGTCCGACCTTGATGCGGCAGTGGATATCACTCTCTCGGAAAAAGAGATAGAAGTGCTCGAACAGACCGCAGACAGCACAGGCGTAAAGATACTCGGCGCGGATATGTTCAGGTTTGCCGTGAAAAAATGAGCCGACTTCCGTACAGCACGGGACACATACGATCAGCGGGCGGCTGATTCGGCAGTGTATTCCGTTACGCTGCTGACAGTTTCGCCGTCTATCTGAGCGGCGCAGGGTCTTGAAAACTTAACACGGATCCTTTTGCCCGTGAAGACCTTTATCATTTTCGTGTTCCTGATATGCTCGCCCTTGAAGATCGTCGGGAACATTTTGAGCACCCTCAGCCTTGAACGGCAGGTGCAGATCACTACCGTCAGGTGATCGGACAAGCGGTCCTGATCGGGAGCGATCATCATTCCGCCGCCGTAAAATCTTCCCTTCATCGTTGGCGCGAGCCATACGTCTTTGAAGCGGTACCTTCGCCCGTCCACTTCAAGCAGTACGGAGCAGGGCTTGAAATCGTAGAACAGGCCTTTCAGCGCGATCTTAGTGTAGTTTATCTGCTTCCCGCGTTTTTTCCTGCGCTCCGCATCTGCCTTCTCGCTGACATAGCCGTCTATCCCGAAGCCCATATTGTTGATAAATCGGCAGGTCCTGCCCTTTACGGTGACAGTCGGCAGGCCTTTCAGGTATTTGTTTACTTCTGTCTCCCTGCCCGATGAACTGTTTATATCGTTCAGAAAATCATTGCCGCTGCCGTTGCCTATAATGCTGATCTTGTTTTTCAGCTTATCGGTATCGACGTGGTTTATAAGGTAATTGAGAGTACCGTCGCCGCCGATGAGCACGACCTCGTCCTCCTCGGCAAGAGAGCCGAAGAACTTTTTGTAATCGAGCCTGGTCGCATCTTTGAGCTCGGCACCGTTTACGTCGGGTTTCCGTCCGTTGTTTGCACGGGGATTGTAAAGATAATATTTCATGGCATATTCCTCCTGAATATGATTATACCATAAAACAAAAGCAATTTCAAG
>CAMOFU010000271.1 GCA_946613705.1 uncultured Clostridia bacterium | reverse complement strand
CGCCTGCTCAGGCGGATATCATTTCCTTCCGAGCGCAAGCTTAACGACCTCATAGGCACCGTTGTATGCCCCTGCCTTGTTCTGTCTGACGATATTGTCGCAGAGGAATCTCAGCACGCTGCTGTCTGTCTGCATCACGCGGAGCATTCCGATGATATCACGGATAGTCTCACACTCAAAGGTGCCGTCGCCAAGCTCTGCCGCCCTGATCGCTCCCCATGCCTCGTGTCCGCCTACGCGCTTTATCATCAGCTTTGGCACAGGGTAAAATGCAAGCTCGCTCGGCTTGGTGATGAGCACATCGGTCGCACGCATCAGCAGATTGGTGGAATACACCGCCGCAAAGATGTCCTTATTGCAGAAGGCATGAACACCCGTAACATCCCCGTCGAGAGCAGCCGCTGCAAAGGCTGAGGTCTCGGCATGATCGTCGATATGCTCTGTGGTAAGCTCCTCCAGCTCGGGGATACGCTTTTTTATCGTTTCCCACACATTGTAATGATCGCCGAGGTTGATGAACAGCGCAGCCTTTTCCCGCCTGATCCTCGGGATAAGCCATCTGATAACAGCTATAAAAATATCCTGCTGTGCGCCCGCACCGCCTATTGTGAGCAGATAGCGCCTCGGCCTGCCGCTGTCAAGCCTTGCGAGCCTGCGGGCACAGTCGGCTTCGATATTGGATACGAGCTCATGATCTATATAATGCCCTGTATAGGCTATATCCTTTTCGGGCATCGGCTTCAGCTGCCGTTTTTTATCCATGCCGCGAAGCACCTTATACCCAAGATATGACGACTGCGTCTGAACGGTGTGGAGCGAGCCCTCGGAAAGATGCAGCGCCATCGGCCAGTTGTCGGGGACGACATTGACTACGTTTTTGAGCCCTGCATGGATCGCTGCCTGCGCAGGCCACACATGGGTCGCTGCGAACGGGATATTCTCGGGCAGGTCGGCATAAAGCCCCGTCATCAGCTCGGATACCGCCTGATCGGAGCAGTTGTAGGTAAGCTTGCGGAAGCCCTCGCTGTTCATAGGCTCCCACACGAGCCTGTTGAACAGACGGCTCTTCTGCGAGAGCCGCGACCCGAGCGAATAGAGATCGTTCTGGGCGGAGATTATCTTGGTGGCTGTAGTGCCCTCAAAGGAATTCAGGTCGAACCAATAAGGGGTCAGACCCATGGAATGAGCAGCCGAGGCGATAGCCATTGAGATGCGGTAGTGACCGAAGCCCATTCTGATATTTCCGATAATGATGCTCTTGTTCGGGTCAAGCTCAAGCGGCTTGTCGGACAGCACAAGGTTCCTGACTCCGAGAGTCTCGCCGATGACGCTGTTATCTTCCGCAGCAAGATGATATCCGGGCACTCTGTCATCAGAATACTTTTTCACAAAGCCGCGCTGCTTTTTCAACGCCGCCTTAACGTCCTTCTTCCTCATAGGGTTGCCGAAAATGACCGATGATCTGTCCATAGCTGTTCCTCCTGTATTTATTATCATAAATTGATCTTATTGATCTTATAAATGTATGCCGTTTTCTTTCCTATGTGCGAGCTGCCGTGAGATCATGATATCGTAAGATCGCAAGATCGTAAGATCATAAGATTGAGAAAAAAATTTCCGAAACCTCTTGACAAACTGCTCTCAGTATGATAGACTTAATATCAAGATGATAGACAGTCTATCACTCTGATAGATAGTGTATCACAAAAAGGGGCGTTTGTCAAGTGGAATATAAAAAATTCATGGAAAATGCAAAAAACGACCGTATGAACGATGCGGTCGAGGCCACGGCAAGGCTGCTGCTGGAGCGCGAGGTGGACGAGCTGAAAATGAATGATATCGCAGCCGAGTGCGAAATAGGCGTAGCCTCGCTCTACCGCTACTTCGGCACAAAGGCCTCGCTTGTGATAAAGGCTGCCTGCCTGCTGTGGCGTTCGGTAAGAAGCCTGTTCGACGGTGTGTTTGAATGCGGCTACTATAAAGAGAAGGACGGTCTCGGTCAGCTGGGCGAGCTGATGAAGGTGTTCAGGGTGCTGTATATCTCGCATAAGGATTTTCTGAGATTTCTTGACAGCTTTGACAGATATATAATAAATGAAAAGGTCACGCCCGAGGAGATGGACGAATACCGCCGCAGCGTGCTTGACTTCTACCCGCTGTTTGAAGAGGCGTTCAGAACAGGTGTCGGGGACGGTTCGCTCAGAGCAGATGTGGATTTCAGAACGATGTATTTCTCGGTGACCCACTCACTGATGCAGCTGAGCGAAAAATTTGCCAGAGGAGATATCTTTGACGGTGAAAATGCTCTTGCCGAGCAGGAGCTTGATTTTATGATCGGAATGGCTATGAGCTATATTTCAGCCAAGTAAAAACGGAGGTAACAGTTATGAAAAAGATAACCAACAAGGTGCTGTGGACATTTGCGATCGGTCAGCTCGGCTGGTCGATGCTGTCGGGTATAGTGTCCAACTGGCTCGTATTCTTTTATATGCCCGAGAACAGCGAGATCAAGCTCGGTCAGTCGTACTTTATAACCCAGGGCAGTATTTTCCTCGGGCTTACCGTTATAGGCATCATCACAGCCGTAGGCAGACTGTTCGATGCTGTTACCGACCCGTGGATAGCCTCCAAATCCGACCGTTCCCGTCACAAGGACGGCAGGCGCATACCCTTTATGAGAGTTATCGCTGTTCCGTTCGCTCTGATAACCGTGCTGATATTCGTTTCGCCCGCAGGCGCATTCGGCAGCTCGCCCGAAGGCGGCGGAGCATGGGTGAACAACGGCTTCCTGCTCGTTACACTTCTGCTGTTCTATCTGTTTATGACTATCTACTGCACTCCGTATAATGCCCTGCTCCCCGAGCTCGGCCGCGACCCCAAGGACAGGATAAATGTTTCGACCTATATCTCGGTGACCTTCTTTGT
>CAMOFU010000270.1 GCA_946613705.1 uncultured Clostridia bacterium | reverse complement strand
GTAAGGAGGGTTTTTGTGGAAACAAGTTCAAAGCTCTGTATGGGCTGTATGAACGAGCTTGATGAAAACGGTGTCTGCCACTATTGCAGCTATACCGATGATATTCCCCATCTGCAATCGTATCTTGCTCCGAGAACCGTTCTTGATGACAGGTACATTGTCGGGAAAATGCTTTCCTATAACGGCGAGGGAGCTTCATATATATGCTATGATATGATAAAGAAGAGCAAGGCAGTGATAAGGGAGTATATGCCCGATACGCTCTGCGACCGCGACCGTGCAACGCAGAGGCTGGTGCCGAATCCCGACTGTCTTGCAAAGTATAAGACCTATATGTCGGAATTCACTGATATGAACAGGGTGCTTTCCCGCATGAGGAACCTCTCGCATATCTCAACGCCGCTGGATATCTTCGTGCAGAACAACACCACATATGTGATACTTGAGTATGTGGAGGGCGTTTCGCTCAAAAAGTTTTTGCAGACCAATACGGGATATCTGACATGGAACAGGGTGAAGAAGCTGTTCATGCCGCTGTTCACCACGCTCAGTATCATTCATAACTCGGGGATAATCCACCGCGGTATCTCGCCCGAGAACATCATCGTTACTACAGACGGCGAGCTGAAGCTCACGGGCTTTTCGATCAGCTCGATCAGGACCTCGAATACGGGGCTCTCTCCCGAGTTCTATTCGGGCTATACGGCTCCCGAGCAGTATACCTCGCTCGCTTATCAGGGAACGTGGACGGACGTTTATGCAGTCGCCGCCGTGCTTTACAGGATACTCACGGGCTGTATGCCCCTCGATGCCAGCACAAGGCTCACAAACGATACGCTGGTATCGGCTTCTCGGATAAATCCGGGGATACCGAATTATGTTTCCAACGTTCTCTCGCACGCGATGGCGGTCAAGGGCGAGGACAGGATACAGACGATAAACGATTTCGTGACACAGCTGTTCGACAGGCACTACCAGCTCGAGCATCAGAAGGGCGCGACCCAGACGATACCTATACAGCGTGTGCCCTCGCAGCCGCAGAGACAGCCGCAGAAGCGCAAGTCTCCGCCGCCCAAGCAGAAGACAAGCTCTGCCGCAGTCGCGCTCGCGGTGATACTTATTATGATCTTCCTTGCGCTCGGTGCGTTCATGCTCTATCAGCTGCTCCTGCCGCCCGACAAGAATAATCAGAACAGTGAGAACGCGGTGCCGTCCGATACGGCAGCAGTTTACGACAGCAGCGTGGACGTAATAACGCAGGAGCCCGTTATCACGGTGGCTTCGCAGCCCGAGACCGATGAGGATACCCCCTACGGCACAGGCTCGATAATGCCGAATGTCGTCGGGATAAGGTATGAGACTGTTGTGAGTCAGCTGGGTAAGAATTTCAAGATCAGAGCGGAGTACTTCTACTCCGATGAGACCGAGAAGGGCATCGTTACCGAGCAGAGCATCGCCGAGGGTGCCGAGTATGACCCCGACAGAAAGAACGAGCTCGTGCTCAAGGTCTGCAAGGGAACAGAGAATGTCGCCGTGCCCGATTACAGCGGAATGCAGTATAAGGACTATTCGGTGCTGCTCGATTCGCTGGATATCAAGTATAAGAAGGTAGAGGTATATAACGATAATATCGCTATCGGATATGTCGTTTCCACCGATATAGCAGTCGGCTACAACGTCAATGTCAAGAACGGCGAGGTGCTCACGGTCAAGGTGTCCAAGGGCAAGACGGTCAAGACAACTGCCGCCTCAAAGGAAGAAAAGGAAGAGGAAAAAGACGACTGACAGCGATAGATACGGCATCCGCGGACAATTGTTTCCAAAAGCCCGAAAACGTTTAAACAAATTTTTAAACTTTGATAAACCCTTGACATTGTCAGGGGTTTATGTTATTATATGTAGGGTGCAAAGGCACTTTCGGAGAAAAATAATACATAAAATATGGAGGTCTTTTTATGGCTCGCAGAATAGGAATCCTTACCAGCGGCGGCGATGCTCCCGGTATGAACGCTGTTGTTCGTTCGGTTGTCAGAGCCGGTCTGCAAATGGGTCTTGAGGTCTACGGTATACGCAGAGGCTATGTCGGTCTGCTTCACGGTGATGTGTTTGAGATGGACGAGCGCAGCGTTTCGGGTATAATCCAGCGCGGCGGTACAGCTCTGTATACTGCAAGATGCCCCGAGTTCAGAGACATGGAAGGCGTTAAGAAGGGCGTTGAGATATGCCACAAGCTCGGTCTTGAGGGCATCGTTGTTGTCGGCGGCGACGGCTCGTTCAGAGGCGCAGGTGATCTTTCCTCGCTCGGCATCAACTGCATCGGCGTACCCGGGACTATAGATAATGATATCCAGTGTACAGAGTATACCATAGGCTATGACACTGCTATGAATACCGCTATGGAGATGATAGACAAGATCTGCGATACCACACAGTCTCACGACCGCTGCTCGGTAGTTGAGGTAATGGGCAGAAAGGCAGGATATATCGCTGTCAATGTAGCTATCGCGGTCGGCGCAGAGGCCTGCATCACGCTTGAAAAGCCCTATGATCTCAATGAGATCGCGGCAAAGATGATCAAGGCAAAGAAGGGCGGCAAGACACACTTCCTGATCGTTGTTGCCGAGGGCGTAGGCCAGTCCGACGTTATCGCAAGAGAGATACAGGAAATGACAGGCATGGAGTCGAGAGTAACAGTTCTCGGCCACGTTCAGCGCGGCGGCTCGCCTACGGTAAGGGACAGAGTCCTTGCTACAGAGATGGGCTATCATGCTGTTGAGCTGCTCGAACAGGGCATCGGCAACAGGATCGTCGGCCTGAAGGACGGCAAGGTCTATGATATCGACCTTCAGGAGGGTCTTGCAATGAAGAAGCCGTTCCTCGATCACAGGTTCGATATCCTCAACAAGACTGCGTTCTGAAAACGAATACATATTCG
>CAMOFU010000269.1 GCA_946613705.1 uncultured Clostridia bacterium | reverse complement strand
CTTTCCATGAGCCCTATGAACTTTGTGGCAATGCCCATTATCTTTGCCTATTCCTGCGGTCACGGCTGTGCTGTTGCTGTGATGCCTTATGAGTACGCCGCAAGCAAGGAGAAGTTTTCCGACTATCTTGAAAGAGCGGGTGTCACCTGCGGATATGTAACACCTTCTTTTCTCAGGAGGATACTGCCGTTTCAGTTTCCGTGGCATATGTGCATTCTTTCCGCAGAACCTGCTGACGGTCTGTTCATACCCGGGTTGAAGTGCTACAATACCTATGCCTCGACCGAGGGCGGCTGTCTGCTGTCGATCTATGAGCTGCCGAAAGCTATGTCTCCCGCACCTGTCGGAAGATCGTATTCCGATGTGGAGGTCATCATAGCTGACGAAAACGGAAAAGAGCTTCCGCGAGGTGAAGCAGGGGAGATCTGTTTCAGAACGCCTTATGTTCGGGGATATCTGCATCAGCTCAGAAAACAGTCGGGGCATTCTGCCAATGTTGGAGAAACAGGTCTTAATGAAAAGGACGGTCTGTTCCATACGGGAGATGCAGGAAAGCTCAGACCCGACGGAAACATGATCGTTCTCGGACGTGTTGATGAAATGTTTAAGATCAGAGGATACCGCATAGAGCCCGACGAGGTCTCAAACGCTGTCGCAAAGGTCAGCGGACTTTCCCGCGTGATCGTCAGAGGGTTTGTCTTCGGGAACATATCTTCTATCGCAGCGTTCTATACCGATGACATCGCAGTTGATCCTGTTTCCCTGAATGAAGCGCTGAGCAGAGAGATACCCGAATATATGATACCGACAAATTATATCCGACTGAATGCATTCCCGCTGCTCGGGTCGGGCAAGGTGGATAAGCTCAGTCTTCTGCCGCCCGAGGGCAGCTGGGAGCGTTTTAAAAAGACTGCTTCGGAACGTCCGGCGCTTGTAAACAAAGGGAGATCATCGTTCATTTATGATATGGGCGGCGGCATCGTGTTAAAGCAGTTCCGTAGTTCTATCCCGTACAGGACTGCCTGGGAGGAGATGGTACACACCCGCATCGCCCGTGAGTGCGGTCTGCCTGTTCCGAAGGTCTATGATATAACACGCTCCGAAGAAGGGTACGGCATCCTTATGGAGCACCTTCACGGGGTGAACCTTGAGGTGCTCATGCGTGACCGCCCCGAAGAACGGTTGGCTCTGACAGAGCAGTTTGCAGCGGCTGTGAAAGCCCTGCATAAGACCGTGATCTCTGACAGTGAGCTGACGGATTGCGCAGAGCTGTCCCTTGCGGTATGTGAGCAGCTTGAAAGCAGCTTCTGCACGGACGACGAAAGGCACAGGATCGGCAGAGTCTTTGAATGTCTCCCCCGAAGCCTTACATTGATACACGGGGACTGCCACCCGGGAAACGCGATATGGAACGACGGCAGCATACAGTTTCTTGATCTGACATTTGCAGGAAAAGGTCACCCTGTCTTTGATCTTCTCGGAATGTACTCCCACTATGTATTCCTTCCCTCATTTGAGACGGAAGAAGAATATCAGTCAAGATACGGCATGACAAAGCAGGCTGCAAAGGAGCTGTATGAACATTTCCTGCAAGCCTATTATTCCGACAGGAAGGACGGCGAGCTCTCACAGATCGGAGAATGGATACGCGGTGTTCATGCAGCCAAGCTCTGCCTCGCTGCCGTAAAGATGCCCGGCGTATTTTCTGACGAGATGCTTGCGGAGCTGAAACGCAGAGCCCTGCTGTTTTCAGATGAACACTGCTCGGGCAAAGCTTGTCAATGCCCGCTGACGATTTGAAAAAGATGAACAAAACAAACAATATAAACTATCAGCTTATAAAAAGGAAATACAGGGAATTCTTCTTTCCCGTACTTTTCATAGCCATGTCAAAGTACCTGACGAGCTTTGTAGACTCCGTTCTGGTCAGCACCTTCCTGGGCGTGGAGCATATACCTGCGATCAATTTCTGCTTCCCCGTCGTATGCTTTATCAGCCTGTTTCACGGAATGCTCGGTATCGGCGGAAGCCTTACCGCCGCCAATGCCTGTGCAGATCATGACAGAAACAAAGGCAGCAGGGTGTTTTCTGCTGCAATGACGGTCGTTGTGATGATCGGTATTCTTGCGGCGATCGCAGGCACGGCGCTGAAGTCGTCTGTCGTTGAGCTGCTTTGCGGGGATATAGCTTTGCAGAAGGACGTTGAGACCTATTATTCGGTGCTGGTGCTCGGGGCTCCGTTTATGTGTCTGCTTATTTGTCTGTCTTATTTTGTGCGGACGGACGGCAGCCCGAAGCTGACAACTGCTGCTATGCTGATCTCCAATGCAGTTAATCTGTGCATGGACTGTGTTCTGATGAAGGGCTTCGGCATGGGCTTGGAGGGTGCTGCTGCTGCCACCGTTATAGGGTATATCTGCGGTATCATCATCATGCTGGTCGGCTATATCGTGAGCCCGAAACGGCAGCTCAGGTTCGTATCGGTCTTTTCGGACGGAGCCGCTGCATTTCTTGGCGACATCAGGGATATCTGCATCAGGGGCTTCTCCACCGCCTCTGTATGGCTGTATCTAATGGTCTCTTTGCAGGTGATAAACAGCCTGATACTCACCTACGGCGGCCCTGCCGATCCTCTGGCCTTCTCTATATGCAGAAGCAGCGTTAATCTGTGCTATATCCTTTTTCTTGGTATCGCACAGACCCTCTCCCCGATCGCGGGAGTATATGCTCACAGCGGAGATCACGGCAGAGTGCGGTTCATGCTGAAACGCTCTATACTGTATGTTCTTTCCGCTGCGGTAATTATGGGGCTGCTGTTTGCCTTGTTCCCTCAGCTGATACTTATGCTCTACGGAGTAGATGAGCAGCAGTCCGCTGCCTATTTAAGCTCTTGCCTGAGGATATACACACTGACTTTTCCCGGTCTTGCCTTTACGCTGCTGATGAACTATTATTTTCAGGCTGTCGGCAGGCAGAAGCT
>CAMOFU010000268.1 GCA_946613705.1 uncultured Clostridia bacterium | reverse complement strand
AATGCTATAGCAGCTATGATTCTCGACAGATAGTACCTTTGCTGCCCTTGGGACGGAAAATCGGTCGCTTACGCGCCGAGCGAGACTCTGTCCCGATTTATTCCGAGCGCAGACGAGGAATAAATTTCCTCTGCAAGGGGCGCCGCCCCTTGACCCCGCAAGCCGAACCCTCGGAACGAGGGTTTTGAAAACGGCTTGACCGAAACTTTTAATGCGCTGCGCGGCTCTCTCTCTTTCTTTCTTTCTGCTCTTTATAAAAACAAGGTACCGCTTCCGCAATACCTTGTCTTTCCCTTATTCTTATTCTTATTCTGCTCCTGCCCCTATATCGTATACTATCGCTATGTCCTTCTTCGCCTTGCTGTCATCACTCCCGAATATCCTCTCCCTGAACAGGAAAAATACATCAAATGCTATAACTCCCAATATGAGGATTATCAGTATTATCGGTATCAGCATTCCACCCTTCTTTCCCTCTTTTACGTTCATCCTCTGTGGGTCGGGATATGGCATATGCATCGGCTGTCCGTATTGCGGCTGCGGCTGCCGATAGTCCTCCGCCGCTGCCGTGAATTGACCGTTCTGCGGCTGGTTTTGCCTCGGCTGCTGCGCGTATTGCCCGTATTGCTGCGCCTGAGGCTGAGGTATAGCCGCTTCCTCAAACCGCCCCGTCGTCGGACGGTATTCTTCCTCCGTCGGCTGCCCCGCTGTGTCCGCTATTATCGGCTGTACCTGCGGCTTGCGCAGCAGCGGCGCGGGAGGCGGGGGCGGTACTGCGGGCGCAGGCTTGGTCACAGGTATGCTCCTCGGCTGCGTCTTCATGTATTCCGATTCGTCCGCCGAGTCGATCTCTGCCGACTCAGCTTCTGCCCTCTGCCCCGTGCTGAACATATCATCCGTTATCACAGGCGGTACAAGCGATTCCATCTCCGCAGGCGCTCCGTCAGCATCGACTGCCGCCTCTATCCGCGTTCCGCAGCCCGAACAGAAAACTGCATTGTCAGCAAGCGTTTTTCCGCAGTATTTGCATATTACAGACATATCCCTTTTCCTCCTCTTCAATTAGGCCCCCGTGCCGTCAAATATCCTCTCGATAACAGGCCCCAGTATCTGCCAGCCGCTGCCGTTGTTCACTACGTTCAGCGTCCTCTCTGCATTGCTGCTCCCCGAGCTGAACCTCGCCTTCAGCTCGTAGGCCTTCGTTATGTTTATCCGCATCGCATACTTTTCCTTGTATGCCTCTGTAAGCATATTTATCTCGCCCTCGTTGAGCTCCCTGTGCTCCGAGACCGTGCAGATCAGCGCCAGCCGCCTTCCGTCCTCAAATGCCGCAAGCGTACCCGCAAGCTCCTTGTTGTAGCTCGCAGACTGCTTGTAGTTCAGCCGCGCCGCCTCTGTGAAGCACAGCAGATAAGCGTCGGTGTCCCCAAGGCTCACCGCCGAGGTGAGCGTGTCCAGCACCTGATCGTAGTGCGCCTGCGAGGGCGCTGCCTGTTCGCCGCAGCCCGTCAGCAGACAGATCACTGCCGCCAGCAGCACGGCCGTATAGCTCCGCAGCCTTCCCATACCGCTCAGAAGCCCAGATCGCCAAGATCAATGTCGCCCAGATCACCGAGATCGCCTAAGTCACCCAGATCACCGAGGTCGATATCATCAAGAGCAGAGCTGCTGCCCGTGTTCGTTCCGCCGAGTCTCGGAGGCATAAAGGTATCCTCGGTGCAGTTGAAGAGCACCCAGTCGCCGTCCACCTTCAGCACGGTGACGGTCTTTGTGCCGTCCTCCTCCTTGTCCTCGCCCGTCCAGGTCATGTCTATAACCAGCGTATAGCCCGCCGATACATCACCCTTCTTGCCGAAGCTCTCCTTCAGTCCCTCGGAGTACATCTTCAGCATCGAGTCCTTGACCTCCTTCTTGGACTGGATATCGTATTTGATCTTCACATCGTCGCCGTATCTGTCCTTGAGCGCATCTCTTTTAGACTCGAAGATATCGTCATAGACCTCCTCGAGACTGTCGTACTTATTGCTTTTCTCGACATAGCGCTCCTCGAGATCCTGAACCTCCTGCTCGCACATCGTGTTGACGAAGTACTTTCCCTCGCCCGTATTGTAGGCTTTGACGAGCTGTTCCACGGGCTTTTTGTATCCGCCGCTGAACAGGATTATCATCAGCACAACGAACACGGCAATCACACCGACACCGATAATGCAGAGCCCGATGATCGTATTCTTGTTGCGCGTGGTCTTGAGGTTCTTGATATTCTCCATTGTCAGCGAGCCCTTGATCGCGCCGAGGTCAACATTCTCTCTGAGATTATTGAGGGTATTCTTCATAGACTCCGCGGCAGATGCAGCGGGTGTTGAGCTGCCCTGCGGCTGAGCTCCCGCTTCGGTGCTGCTCTGAACGGGCTCGGTCTGCGGTGCAGCGCTCTCGGCGGTTTCCAGCTTAGCGCCGCAGTTCGTGCAGAAGCCTGCATTTTCCGTCAGCGGTGCCCCGCAGAATGTACAAAATTTAGCCATATTTCATTTACCTCCCTGATAATACCGCAGCGGCCTCCGCACGCAGCGACATACTACTTATATATTAACGCAGTTTAACGTTTTTGTCAATATTTATATATCAATTATGCGCTATAATTTTTTTATTTTTATTTTCCGTTTTCTATCCTTATTTTTCCCCCCCGACAAAAAACTCCCCGAGCATGAACTCGGGGAGCATATTTCGGGGGCTTGTACCCCTTATCGACGTGAAATAACTATCAGTCTCTTAGTCTCTTACAGCGGTAACAACGCCCGAACCAACAGTTCTGCCGCCCTCACGGATAGCGAAGCGCAGACCTTCCTCGATAGCGATCGGGGTGATGAGCTCAACGTCCATTGTTACGTTGTCTCCGGGCATACACATTTCCTTGTCAGCAGGAAGTGTGATAACGCCTGTAACGTCGGTAGTTCTGAAATAGAACTGAGGTCTGTAGTTGTTGAAGAAAGGAG
>CAMOFU010000267.1 GCA_946613705.1 uncultured Clostridia bacterium | reverse complement strand
AATCCTCATACTCCCAGTCACCGTAGCTCTCGTTGTACAGCACCTGTACTTCTTCAAGAACGGCTTCCGAGCTCTCGTCGGCGACGTTGTCTTCGCTGTCTTCGGCGCTTACCCGTATGGCAAGCCCCTCCGTCAGCGACGGCGGCAGCCACCCTGCTGCGGTGGTCCCGATAAGAGTGACCGACAGCAGTACCGCCAATGCTTTTTTCAAAACCATATTTCTCCTCCTTCTTTATTCGGCATAAACCTAATTTGCCAAATACTATTTTAACACATTATTAACACAATGTCAACCTCATTTTGTAGTAAATTTTGCATTGATTCGTTTGGATCTTGCCGCCATTCCCGACGCAGTAACGGCGCGGCACATAAAAGACCTGTCGGGCTTTGTCTTTTGGACAACAGCCGACAGGTCTTCTGTCAAAATATCAAGCTGCGAGTATTATTTATCCTGCAAAGCATCGTAGCCCTCTTCGCCCGTTCGCACCTTGATCACGTTCTCCACATCGTACACGAAGATCTTTCCGTCGCCGTAATGCCCCGTGTAAAGCGCCTTCTTTGCTGTATCCACAACACGCCTTACAGGTATCTTGCTGACGACTATATCCACCTGCACCTTCGGCATCAGATTGATCTCAACAGGCACGCCGCGGTAGTATTCGGGCTTGCTCTTCTGATTGCCGAAGCCCATAACGTGCGAGACTGTCATTCCCGTGATGCCAAGCTTTGTCATGGCGTTTTTCAGCTTGTCGAGCTTTGCCTCCTTGCAGACGATCTCGATCTTCGTCATCTTGGGTGTGCCCTCGGGAACGAGGCTCGGCAGCTTCTGAACGGGAACGGCCTCTGCCTCGGGAGTTTCGCCCTCGACGACCGTGACATCGTTGTATTCCTCGTATGTGGTATACTTGTGGACAGATGGCATAAAGTCGGGATATGCGCTGGGAAGTCCGTGCTCAGAGATATCCATGCCGATGATCTCGTCTTCTGCCGAGGTCCGCAGACCGTTGGTCTTTCTGATAACGGCAAAGACAATGCACATCATCACTGCCGCATAGACTGCAACGCTTGCAAAGCCCGTGAGCTGCAAGCCAAGCTGCTTGAACGAGCCTGTGTAAAACAGCCCCTCAAGACCTGCGGGAGCATCGGGATTTGCAAAAAGCCCTACTGCGATCGTTCCCCAGATGCCGTTTGCCATGTGTACACCCACAGCGCCTACAGGGTCGTCAATGTGGAGTTTCAGATCGATGAACTCAACCACCCATACAACGAGCAGTCCCGAGACAAGTCCCACTGCCGCAGCACCGATGGCATCGAAAGCATCTGTTCCCGCGGTAACTCCCACGAGCCCCGCAAGCGAAGCGTTAAGGCACATCGAAACATCCGGCTTGCCGTTTCTTATCCAGGTGTAGATCATAGTTACTACAGTCGCAACAGAGGGGGCTATCGTTGTGGTGATGAAGATCGACGAAAGCTCCGAAACGCTTGTTGCCGCCGCGCCGTTAAAGCCGTACCAGCCGAGCCACAGGATAAACACGCCCAGCGCTCCGAGCGTGATCGAATGACCGGGGATAGCGTTTACCTTGATGACCTTGCCGTCGGCATCGCGCTCGTATTTACCGAGACGCGGCCCGACAAAGACAGCTCCGATAAGCGCCGCGATACCGCCGACCATATGGATAGCGCATGAGCCCGCATAATCGTGAAAGCCGATCTGCGAAAGCCAGCCGCCGCCCCATATCCAGTGCGCCTCGATCGGGTAAACGAAAAGCGAGATCAGCCCCGAGTAAAGGCAGTAGCTTGAAAACTTCGTCCGTCCGGCCATTGCGCCCGAAACGATCGTCGCAGTCGTCGCACAGAACACAAGATTGAAAACAAAGGTCGAGGCACCCGTGAACGAGCCGTCGGCAGGGCTTGCGATGAACTCCTTGAAATGAGTGAACATATCCATGTTCGGCAGACCAATGAGCCCAAACAGTGCGTCCTCACCCATCATCAGCGTATAGCCGAGCAGTGAGAACACTACCGTTCCGATACAGAAATCCATAAGGTTTTTCATTATGATATTGCCTGCATTCTTCGCTCGGGTGAAGCCTGTCTCCACCATTGCAAAGCCCGCCTGCATCCAGAACACCAATGCAGCTCCGATCAGAAACCAAAATTCAACAGTCATAGTAATTCCTTCCTTCGCAAAATGATCGTGATCTTATCTCAGTCCGTCCTCTCATTATCGCAAACCATAACGCATCGCCTCCAAATAATAAAACGCCGCAGAGCGCACCATTGCACTCAGCGACGTCCTTGCCGTTTCAATCTTTTTATAAAAAAGAGAGGCACAGCATGAAGAAATAACTTCATTCCTTCGTGACACCATTGCCTCTATGCTTATATCATACACCGTCAGCGTCGGATTGTCAAGGGGCTTTTGGCAAGTTTTTGAATTATGACAATTGCCGACCGTCATTTTTACCTCTTTTTGTTTATTTCTTACGGTATTTATGAATTTTTTCAAGGACGCGCCCTGCAATTTGTTCATGTTTCCCTGTGCATTGCTCCTATGCTTGACACGGTGATATAATAACAGTCACCTTGACGGGACAGCTTGGCATATAATATCCAAATATCCATTCTTATTTACAAGTTCAGCTGTTTTGTTTTAGTTTTACAGCCCGACTATTGTCCGATGATCCAAAGGCAGAGGCAGCAGGTGCAGACCTTTATGAGATACGCCCTGCCGTTCCCTACACAAGCGAAGACCTCAACTGGCAGAACAAGCAGTCTCGCAGCAGCGTTGAGATGAGCGACCGCAGCTCTCGTCCCGCTCTTGCTGACAAGAGTGCCGATATTGCAGCGTATGACACGATCTATGTCGGATTTCCCGTGTGGTGGTATATTGCCCCGACGATCATCAATTCTTTCCTTGAAAGCTATGATCTGTCGGGCAAGAAGATCATTCTCTTTGCAACATCGGGCGGCAGCGGATTCGGAAAGACTGTGCAGAACCTGAAAAACAGCGCTC
>CAMOFU010000266.1 GCA_946613705.1 uncultured Clostridia bacterium | reverse complement strand
ATCAGCTTGATCAAATAAAAGCCCGTTTCTCCGATGACGTTTTTCTCGGAAATAAGGGGCTGTCAAACGAGGTCGGGATACACGTTTTCTGCTATGACCCAAAGGAGGAAATGGCAGTACGCGATTTCTTTGCCGGACTTATCGCTTCAGAGAACGGCAAGTTCCGCCTGATCGAATGCGATCTGTATAAGATCTTTTTACAGATCTGTGAGGAAAAGAGGATACTGAAAAGCATTCCTGCTATGGAGAAAAAGAAGGGCTCGGATGGACTGCTGAGGCAGCTGCAAAAAGTTGCCTCCCCCGAGGTCTTTGTTGAGAGGATGAAATACGAGCCGCACAAGTTTGGAGATATCCTGCTGCTGACGGGTGTCGGAAAGGTATTCCCGTTTATGCGGGCGCACAATATCCTCGACAATATCCAGCACGTCTTTTCAGATATCCCTGTCGTTATGCTGTACCCGGGAAAATACAACGGGCAGCAGCTTTCCCTTTTTGATGAATTCGTCGACGGAAATTACTACCGCGCTTTCAATATGTTATAAAGGAGCAGAATCATGCGTTTACAGAATATCTACAAGGCAGACATCAACCGTGACATAAACGGAGTTATCAAGGTAGCACAAGACGATGAGCAGTCTATCGTTCAGGAGTTGAGCGAATACATAATCACAAAGGAACTGCGGCGGCATTTCAGCACGTTTCTGAACACTTATGAAAGATCTTTGGAACAGCCCACAGATAAGATCGGTGTTTGGATATCGGGCTTCTTCGGAAGCGGTAAATCACACTTCCTGAAAATACTGTCCTATCTGCTCTCCAATAAAACGGTCGGCGGCAGAAAGGCAGTTGATTATTTTTCGGACAAATTTGACGATCCTATGATGTTTGCGCAGCTGGAAGGCTGCGTCAGAGTGCCCGCTGAAACGATACTGTTCAATATAGACTCCAAGAGCCCGCTTACCAAGGATAAGACGGCCATTCTCCGTGTGTTCGCTAAGGTGTTCTATGAACACCTTGGCTTTTATGGCAATGACCTGAAAGTTGCGAAGCTGGAGCAATTCATTCAGAAAAAAGGTAAAACAGAAGAATTCAAGGAATGCTTTGAGCGTATCAACGGCGGCAGCTGGGACGACTCAAGGGATTCCTTTGCGTTTTTTGAGGACGATGTTGTCGAGGCGATGTCAGAGGCTCTTGATATGAGTGAAATTGCTGCCCGCAACTGGTTCAACGGCGAGGAAGAGATCGAACTGAGCATAGAGCAGCTCGTCGGGGAGATCAAAGAATATGTTGACGGCAGGGGCAAAGATTTCCGCCTGCTGTTTATGATCGATGAGGTCGGGCAGTACATCGGTTCGGATTCTGACCTTATGCTGAATTTGCAGACTATCGTTGAGGAGATAGGCACGAAATGCGGCGGCAGAGTGTGGGTCATGGTGACTTCACAGGAGGCTATCGACAGCATAACCAAGATCAGCGGCGATGACTTTTCCAAGATACAGGGGCGCTTCAATACGAGACTGAGCCTTTCATCGTCCTCGGTCGATGAGGTCATCAAAAAGCGTATCCTTGCCAAGACCGATACCGCCGAGCAGCTTCTGAAAATGCAATACGAGAAAAACGATCAGGTGCTGAAAAACCTGTTCACTTTCAGCAACGCTGTTCTTGACCTGAAGGGCTATGCAGGCGAGGGCGATTTTGTCGAGACCTATCCCTTTGTGCCTTATCAGTTCAAGCTGATGCAGAATGTCCTGGCGCAGATACGCAAGCACGGAAACTCCGGCAAGCATCTTTCGGGCGGTGAGCGCTCGATGCTTTCGGGATTCCAGGAGGCGGCGCAGGCTATACAGGATAAGGACGAGTATGCCCTTGTTCCTTTTTATCTTTTCTATGATACTGTTCATACCTTCCTTGAAAGCTCAATCCGAAGAGTTATCGACCGCTGTCAGGCTGCCGCTGATAATCATGACGGTATCGAACCTTATGATGTCGAGATACTGAAGCTGCTGTATCTCGTCCGCTATGTTGACGATGTCAAGGCGAATGTGGATAATATCAGCATCCTTATGGCGGAGGACATCAGAACCGATAAGATCAATTCCCGTTTTGAGATACAGCGCTCGTTGGATAGGCTCGTTTCGCAGAACTATGTATCCCGTTCAGGTGATACCTATACCTTCCTGACCGACGATGAACAGGACATAGCACGAGAGATCAAGAATACTCCGGTTGACAGTGCGATAATCACCAAGGCTATCTCCGATCTGATTTTCGGCAAACTGTTTGTCAGCAAAAAATTCAAGTACGGTAAGTATGATTTCCCTTACGATCAGTGCATAGACGAAACGGTCATCGGGCAGCTTACGGGCGCTGTTAAGCTGCACTTTATAACAGTTGCCTCAGAGATATACACAACAGACGATTCGGTCTTTCTTATGAAATCCAAGGCAGAGAACGAGGTCATAGTAGTGCTTGCAGAGAGCCAGCCCTATTTCAATGAAATTGAGGACGCAATGAAGATAAGGCGCTATGTGAAGAGCAAGAATGTTGCCCAGCTTCCCGAAATGATACAGAGAATAATCAGAGACAGACAGAACGATGCCTCCGCGCATGAAAAGCGTGCTGAGGAGCTTATTTCTGCTGCTATATCCGAAGGCAGGATATATGCTGCGGGCGACAAGCTGACAATAAAGCTGTCCTCAGTCAAGGACAGGATAGAGCACGCACTTTCCGTTCTTATTGAGAGCGTTTACACCAAACTGGGATACATACAGAAGAACTATGACAGCGACGATGATATCCTGCGGATACTCAAGGGCGACGGACAGACGAGAATAGAGGGTACCGGATCTCCGAATGCCGAGGCTGTAAAAGAGCTGTTCAAATATCTTGAGATACAGAAGATGAAACAGCTGCCGACATCTATGGGCGACATTCAGAAGAGATATTCCGCTATTCCTTACGGCTGGCGTGAGATCGACATAGCAGCAGTGACAGCAGAGCTTATAGCAGACCAGAAGCTGAC
>CAMOFU010000265.1 GCA_946613705.1 uncultured Clostridia bacterium | reverse complement strand
TCTTTCAAACAAAAGCAGAGCCGAAACACAATGCGAAAACCCTTCCGCACTATGTTCGACCCCGCCGTCGTGCTAAAATATCCTGACAACTATTTTTTCAAAAGGCGGTATTGCGCTGTCGCCGCACATAACGAGGATAAGGATAAGAATGATTATATGTTCTTACAAACAACAGCGGAGCCGAACACAGCACGAAATTACCTTTCGCACCATGTCCGACTCCGCCGTCACACTAAATTATCCTGACAACTTATTTTTCAAAAGGCGGCATTGCGCGGTCGCCGCTGCGACCCGCTGCGACCGACTTAATTGCAGCCGCAGTTGTTGTTGCCGCAGCCGCAGCCGAAGCAGTTGTCGTTGCAGCCGCATCCGCAGCCGCCGCACATAACGAGGATAAGGATAAGAATGATTATCCACCAGTAACCGTTGTTCATAGCTATTTCTCCTTTGACCGTATTTAAGGCACTTGCCTGCGCCTTATATTACAATCTATGCAGGAGGGGAGAGATCGGTTACTTTTTATCGCCGCGGATAATGCCGCGCCCGTTGGTAGAGATATAGCAGCGGCCGAACACCTTCGGGTCGCCCGAGATCTTCGGGTTCACGTTGCCCCACTGCTGGACATCGGTATTGATGCGCTTCCATGTAGCGCCGCGGTCCTGTGAAAGATACACGCCGAAGCCCTCGTTGTTTGCCTCGCCGATGATGAACAGCGTATCGGGGTCGCCCTCCTTCTCGGGAGCGCCCATGCCGACAGCCTTGCAGGACTGCACATCGCCCTTTACGCTTTCGAGCTTGCCCTCGGATACGTCCATAGTGTATACACCTATGCCGCCCGTTGAAACGTAGAGCCTGCCCTCCTCGTTGGGAGCTGCCTCAAAGGAGAGGTTGGATACGAGGAAGTCTGTTACCTTGGTAAAGCTCTTTCCGCCGTCCTCGCTTGCATAGAAGGTGCCGTCGCGCATACCGTAGAACTTTTTGGGATTGACCTTGTCGCTCTCTATCACTGCGCCCTGCGGCAGACCGTCGCAGGCTGTCCAGCTTTCGCCCCAATTCTCGGTGACGAATGCGCCCGTACCGGGGGTGCCGCTCTGCCACATAAGTATCTTTCCGTCGCAGGAGAGCTTGACCTGTCCGCCGCTCTTTTTATTGACACCCTCGGGCAGGGAGGCGACTGCCTTCCAGTGACTGCCCGCGTCCTCGGAGTATACAACGGTCTTGACGTTTTCGGCGGTCGCTCTTACCACATAATGATAGTCGTTGACTGCGCAGTCGATATCGGTGGACGGGAAGTCGCCGAAGTGCTCCTCGGGGGCGGTGTCGGCGCTGTCGTGGCGGAAGCCGTAGATATCGCCCATGATCGAATAGAGCTCGGGAGTATCGTCATCGAGCTGCTTGGGAGCAACGAAGTCGAAGATCGCGGTCTCCTCGATACCCATAGCGCGGGGCCTTACGACAACGGGCTCCTGACCGAGCTTGGTGAGATTATCCGTGCCGTAGATCGTGGCACCCGTACCGTACATTATCTCATCGGGATCGAACGGGTTTATCGCAACGCCTGTCATCCACCAGCCGAGCTTTAATCCGCCGTGCCAGCTGAGCCATTTGCAGTCGTCAATATTCATCTGATAGTTCTTTTCCTTGGTATCGGGGTCCCAGAGCCCCTGCCAGCTCTCGCCGCCGTCGCGGGACACGAACACGTTATCCTCGGGTGCCCACAGGCAGAGGGTGGTGACGACGATATTCTTCGGGTCGGAGGGGTTCACGGAGATGCCGCAGTAGCCGTGCTTCATACCGTCATCGGGAGTGATCTCCTTCCACTCGTTCTTTGCGATATCGTACTTCTGAACTGCGCCCGCCTCGGCACCGTTGGGGCCGACACCGTAGGACCATGTGGTATAGAGAAAGCCGTCGGAGGAAACCTCGCCCTGCATGGGGCGGAGCTTGGTGTTATTGCCTGTCATCTGTGCGGTGGGGTTTTCCACCTCTGTCCATGTTTTGCCCGCATCGTCCGAGCGGTAGAGCATATTGCCCTCGGTGCGTGCAGCGCCTACGAAGATAGTCTTGGTCGGCTCGCCTGCGGAGGAGGAGCTTTTGTCGAAGGCGGTAAAGGTCAGGCCGATAGAGAAGCCCTCCTCGACATATCCGCCCTCGGACGGGAAGCTTTCCACCTTGCTCCAGCTCTTGCCGTAGTCCTCGGAGCGGTAGAGGCCGTCGGTCCGCGAGCCGAAATAGATTATGCTGTTATCGTTGGGATCGACGGCGAGCCTTTCGCCCGCGCCGCGTCCCACCTCATTTCCGCCGCAGCCGAAGGGCATATCTACTCTTGTGTAGGTCTTGCCGTAATCGTCCGAGGCGAGCATGGCGCCCTTGCCGCTGGTATATGTACCTGCGGCAACATAGAGGCGGTTAGGCTCCACGGGGTCGGTAGCGATGCTTTCGATGCCGATGAGGTTCCAGTCATCGCCGCCGAACATATCGGAGATACACTCCCAGCGGCCCGTGTCCTTGTTGAGCTTATACGCGCCGCCGATATCGGTGCGGCAGTAAGCAAGCCCCTCCTCGGTGGGGTTATAGATGATATTCGGGACAAAGCCGCCGCCCTGTATCTCGACACCGCTCCAGCTCCAGCCTGTGTCGGCAGCCTCGGGGGCGGTGTTGTTTTCGGCGGCAGAGGCGGTGCTGTCTGCCGAGCTGACGGCATCACCTGCGTGTGATGTGCTGCCCGACGACGTATCGCTGTCGGAGCAGCCTGCGAATGCAGAGAGTGTGAGGGTGCAGGCGGCAGCAAGAGAAAGCAGCCGCAAAGTAGTATTCTTCATAAGGACCTCCTGTTATTGAAATAAATTTTAAGCTTGTTCTGTATTCTGATTATACCATATTTTTCAGATAAAATCAACAGTATTATGCCGCTGCTGCATCCGCAGCGGCGGCGCGCAATTCCGTCGCGCCCTGCATTGTGCAAAGGACTGGCTTTGCTGCGCTCCGGATCGTAGAATTGTTCGGGCTTTTATGTTTTGATGTTTT
>CAMOFU010000264.1 GCA_946613705.1 uncultured Clostridia bacterium | reverse complement strand
AGATCAACAGCTATGTCCGACCCCGCCGTCACACTATGTATCCTACTATACTATTATTCAATAGGCGGCATTGCGCCGTCGCCGCTGCGACCGCGGCCGCTGCCGCGAAAAAGGTTTGACATTTGGGGCAGGGTGTGGTATAATAGAGAAAGTCAGCTGTTTGGGGGTGTTGTTGTGAGCGTGTCGGGGATCTTTGATTCGCATACGCATTACGACAGCCGCGAGTTTGACGGCTGCCGCGATCGGCTGCTCGACCGTATGCTCGGCAGCGGCTCGCCCGTCTGCGGAGTGCTCCATGCCGCTACCGACGAGGGGTCTATGCGCTTCGGCATAGAATATGCAAAAAGATATGAACGCTTTTATACCTCGGTCGGCTTTCACCCCGAATATGCACCGTTCCTTCCCGATGACCCGAAGGGGATCCTCGAGGATATGCTCACAAGGTCGGATAAGATCTGCGCCGTGGGCGAGGTGGGGCTCGATTACCATTATGAGGGCTATGACCGTGAGGTGCAGCTCTGTCTGCTGCGTATGCAGATAGAGCTTGCCGAAAAGCACGGGCTGCCGCTCATCTTCCACTGCCGCAATGCCACAGAGGATTTTATGGCGCTGATGCGGGAGTACAGGCCGAAAGGCGTGGTACACTGCTTTTCGGGCTCGGCAGAGACGGCAAGAGAGCTGACAGAGCTGGGGCTGTATCTCGGCTTCGGCGGAGTGCTGACCTTCAAGAACTCAAAGCGGGTGAAAAAGGCGTTCGCGGCAGTCCCGCAGGAGCGGCTGCTGTTCGAGACGGATTGCCCGTATATGGCTCCCGAGCCGCTGCGCGGACAGGTCTGCGACAGCTTTATGATAGCTCATACCGCCGAATGCGGCGCTGAGATAAGAGAGACGACCGCTCAGGAACTGACGGACGCGGCAAGAGAAAACACGCTGCGCCTCTTCGGGATAAGCCTGAGAGGGTGAAAGGACGACAACGGAAGATGGAAACGCTTTATTTTGTCATACCCTGCTATAATGAGGAGGAGATGCTCCCGATCACCGCAAGGGCACTGATAGAAAAGATGGACAAGCTCATCAAGAGCGGGCGGATAGCGCCCGACAGCAAGGTGCTGTTCGTGGACGACGGCTCAAAGGATAAGACATGGGAGCTGATCGAACGGCTGCACAGGTCGGTGCCGATGTTCACGGGCATCAAGCTCTCCCGCAACCGCGGTCACCAGAACGCACTGCTGGCAGGACTGATGACTGCAAAGGAATATGCGGATATAATCGTGTCTATGGACGCTGACCTTCAGGACGATATCAATGCGGTGGACGGCTTCCTTGACAAGCGTGCCGAGGGCTGCGATATCGTCTACGGCGTGAGATCCTCGCGCGAGACGGATACAAAGTTCAAGCGCTGGACGGCGCGTTCGTATTACAAGCTGCTGGCAAAGATGGGCGTTGAGATCACATACGACCACGCGGATTACAGGCTTATGAGCCGCAGGGCGGTCGAGGCGCTGGGAAGGTTCGACGAGGTGAATCTTTTCCTGCGCGGACTGGTGCCGATGCTGGGGTTCAAGAGCGATACGGTGAGCTATGTGCGCAACGAGCGTCAGGCGGGGGAATCAAAGTATCCGCTGAAAAAGATGCTCTCGTTCGCGGTGGAGGGCATCACCTCGCTCTCGGTAAAGCCGATAAGGCTGATAACGGGACTGGGACTGATAGTGTTCCTCGTATCGCTGGCGATGCTTATTTACTTCTTCGTGCTCTGGTGCATGAACAAGACCGTTGCGGGCTGGACGACTACGGTGGTCTCCGTCTGGGCGCTGGGCGGCCTTCAGCTGCTGGCTATCGGCGTGATAGGCGAATACATCGGCAAGATATACCTTGAAACAAAGCACCGTCCGAGCTTTCTGATAGATATAGACCTCGAAAAGGAAGACCGTGCAGCACAGGCGAAGAAATGAGCAGGGCCGTATCCGTCGGGGGCATCGGAACAGATAGAAACCAAAGCAAACAAATACAATAATATTGATAAAAAAGGAGAGATACCAATGGCAGACAATAAGAACATGGGCATGAACCTGACGCTGAGCAAGAGCGACGTCTCCAATATCGACAATACCGAGCTGGTCGAGGCGATCAAGGCTATGAGAGCGGATTTCAAGAGCGAGACACAGAACAAGGTGATAAACCTTGCACTGAGAGCTACCTTCTTCGTTCCCGCAGTTATGAACAAGAAGACCGAGCTCGTTGAGGGCGCGGACAAGAGAATGAAGTTCGAGGATCAGCAGACAGCAAGGTTCCTGCTCGTGACCAATCCCGACAAGGGGACCTATTTCCCCGCATTTACCGACCGCGAGCTTCTCAAGGACTTCCCGAGCGAGCAGCCCTTCCAGGCCTTCGCCATGAAGTTCCCCGATCTTGCTAACCTCACCGAGAGGACTCCTACCGTCAACGGCTTCATCATCAACCCCAATACCGAGAAGCTGCCCTTCACCAAGGAGATACTCGGCGGCATCAAGCAGGTCATCGCCGATGCCCGCAAAAAGGCTCAGGCAGCAGGCGCAGCCGAGAGCACCGAGGGCGGGGACAAGCCCAACATCTCTGTCAGCACCAACGAAAACCCCGAGGCATGACAGCATAACATTCAAACAGAACAAAAAAGGGTATTCCCTCGCGGGAGTACCCTTTTGATTTGATATCGTTATTTTGTTATTTTGATATACGGTCTTATCTGCCCGATCAGTCCATCGCCTTTTTGATGGCGGCAAGCAGCTCGTCATAAGTCTCGAATGCGGGGATATCGGGGTTCTCGGCCTTGATCGAATCGGGGCTCCTGAAAAGGAAGCCCGCCTTGCTGGCACGGATCATTCCGAGGTCGTTGTGGCTGTCGCCCGAGGCGATAGTCTCAAAGCCCACAGACTGCAGCGCCTTTACCGTGGTGTACTTCGACTTTTCAACTCTCATCCTGTAGCCCGTGATCTCGCCGTCGGGAGCGACCTCAAGGGTGTTGCAGAAGATCGTCGGCATACCCAGCTTCTTCAT
>CAMOFU010000263.1 GCA_946613705.1 uncultured Clostridia bacterium | reverse complement strand
GATAAATGCGGGCTCGCTGCCCTTCAAGCTTGAAACAACGAGCACCAACATCATCTCCGCAACGCTCGGTTCGGGCGCAAGAGATGCAATGCTCATCGCGGGCGTTATCGCTTTCGTATGCGTTGCGATCTACATGATAATCATTTACAGGCTCCCCGGCTTTGTGGCTTCGCTGGCTCTGATCGGTCAGGTGATCGGTTCGATCGCCTGCATCTCGGGCTTCTTCGGAAATATCGAGAGCTTTACGCTGACTATCCCGGGTATCGCGGGTATCATACTTGCGGTCGGCATGGGCGTTGACGCGAACGTTATCACGGCGGAGCGTATCAAGGAGGAGCTGCTTGCGGGCAAGACCCTCACGGGCGCTATCGCCACGGGCTATAAGCGTGCGTGGAGCGCGGTGTTTGACGGAAACATCACGGTCGTGTTCGTTGCCGTGATCCTTATGGGTGCATTCGGCCCGACAGACAGTGTGTTCGGCACGATGCTGAAGCCTATCTTCTCGATGTTCGGCGCGGCAACTGCGGGTACTATCTATTCGCTCGGCTATACGCTGCTCGTAGGTATCATACTCAACTTCGTGTTCGGTGTGTTCTGTTCGAGACTTATGCTCTCGTCGCTCTCCCGCTTCAAGGCGTTCCGCAGCCGCAAATGGTACGGTGTGCCCGAGGAGGACGAAAAGCGCGCGGCTATGGTCGAGAAGCGCAAGAAGGTGCTCAAGCCCAACGCTCACAGAAAACTGTTTTACGGCATTTCCTGCGGGCTGGTAGCAGTGTTCGCCGCGGTTACGATAATCGTCGGGCTCGACGTTGCTATCGAGTTCAAGGGCGGTACGATCATAACCTATACCTATGAAGGCACGGTCGCAACTGCCGATGTTGAAAAGCTCGTTTCGGATACGATAGGTGAGACTGCCGTGGTGACCGAGGGTGAGGATTTCGCTTCGAACAAGCAGACATTGAAGCTCTCCTTCTCGTCGGACGAGGGTATCAGCAACGACAAGCAGTCGCAGCTGGCTGATGCCATGAAGGAGAAGTTCCCCGACAGCAGCATAGAGGTGCTGGAGTCTACCGACGTTGCCGCCTCGAACGGTACCGAGTTCTTCTTCAAGTGCCTTGTTGCCTGCGTATTCGCAATGATAATCACCGTTATCTATATCGGCTTCCGATTCAGGAAGATCGGCGGCCTTTCGGCAGGCTGCTTCGCAGTGCTCGCACTTGTACACGATATGTGCATGGTATACGGCTGCTTCGTGCTTTGCCGCTTCGCTATCAACGCGAACTTCATGGCTGTACTGCTGACGATACTCGGCTACTCGATCAACGCTACGATCATCGTTTACGACCGTATCCGTGAGAACGAGAGGATCTACGGCAGAAAGTACGATATCGAGGAGCTCGTCAATATGTCGATCACTCAGACGCTCGGCAGATCTATCCACACTACTGTGACTACAGTTCTGGCTATGACAGTCGTATGCATCGTCTGCGCGATCTGGGGCATCACCTCGATCATGAGCTTTGCGTTCCCGCTCATTATCGGTATGGTAGCGGGTGTCTACTCCTCCAACTGCATCGCCCCGACCCTTTGGGTACTGTGGCAGAAGCACGTTGAGAAGAAGAATGCCAAGAACAATGTCCGCCCGGGCAAGAAGAAGACCAACAAGCAGCCCAAGGCACCGAGACCCAACAACGGTGCAGTGGTCTGATAATAATAAGAATAATAATGATCGGCGCCGCTCGCAGCGATGTGAGCGGCGTTTTTTGCAAACTGTAGAGAGGGGGCATCGTATAAATGCAAATGCTGATAAAAAACGGAACTGTGTTTACCGAACAGGGCAGCTTTGAGGCACTGTCTGTGCTGACAGACGGGGAGCGTATCACGATGCTGCTGCCCGAGGAGGCTATGATAAAGTACAGCGGCGAGGTCGTTGATGCCGAGGGGTGCTATGTTATCCCCGCGTTTACCGATATCCACCTGCACGGCTGTGCGGGTCACGATATCTGTGAGGGGACGGCAGCTGCTATTGATGCGATCGCAGAGTTTGAATACTCCCGCGGTGTGACGGCGATCTGCCCCGCGACTATGACGCTCCCCGACGAAAGGCTGACCGAGATACTCGGCGCTGCGGCATCGTACAGCAAAGCCCCTCGCCGTAAAGAACGGGCGGAGCTTGTCGGGGTACACCTTGAGGGGCCGTTCATCAGTACGGCGCGAAAGGGTGCGCAGAACGGAGCCTTTATACAGAAGCCGTCAGCCGAGAAGCTCAGGCGGTGGCAGAAGGCCGCCTGCGGGCTGATAAAGCTTGTTACGGCTGCACCCGAGGCCGAGGGCATGATCGACTGCATCAGGGAGTGTGCAGGGGAGTTCAGGTTCTCGCTGGGACATACCGTGAGCAGCTATGAGACTGCCTGCCGAGCCTTTGATGCGGGAGCAGACCATATCACGCATATGTATAACGCGATGCCGCCGTTTCTTCACCGCGAAACAGGAGTGATCGGCGCGGCATTTGACCGCAGCGGTGTGTTTGCGGAGCTGATCTGCGACGGGCAGCACGTTTCGCCTACTGCGGTGCGGGCAGCGTTCAGGCTTTTCGGTGATGACAGGATAGTTCTTATAAGCGACAGCATGGAGGCCGCGGGTATGCCCGACGGGGATTATACGCTCGGCGGGCAGGCAGTCAGAGTCGGCGGCGGGAGGGCGCTGCTTGCAGACGGCACGATCGCGGGCAGTGTAAGCACGCTGTATGATTGCTTCAGGAATGCGGTCGGAATGGGCATACCGCTTGAGAGCGCGGTCAAGGCGGCAGCAGTCAACCCATGCCGCTCGATCGGCATAGACGGGGAGTACGGGAGCATCGCTGTCGGCAGGAGAGCAAATATGCTGCTGCTCGACAAAACAGACCTCTCCATCGTCAGAATAATATCCTGATACAAGTCGGTCGCAGCGGCGGCAGCGGCCGCGCGCAACTCCGCCTTTTATAAAATAGTATAATAGGATACATAGTGTGACGGCGGGGTCGGACGTAGTGAGTAAATGACAGTTCTTA
>CAMOFU010000262.1 GCA_946613705.1 uncultured Clostridia bacterium | reverse complement strand
TTCAGCTCCGGCAAAAAGCACGCATTCAAGGCGCTGGTGTATATGCACCGCTGGAAGAAAACCACCGTTGCGACCGTCCGCACAGGTTACGTTCACGAGCTTCAGGAGCGCTACCGCACACAGCTTTCCATGCTCGGCGAGCAGATGGAGAGCGCTGCGCCCTCCGACCGCGTGAAACTCAAAAAGCAGCAGGAGAAGCTCACCGATCAGCTCGCAGAGATCAACGCCTACGAGGAGAAGGTGCATCACCTCGCCGATATGATGATAGACATCGACCTCGACGACGGAGTTAAGGTGAACTATGCTAAATTCGCTGACATACTGGAGAAGATAAAATGACGATAGATAATATCAGACGCACCCTCACAGAGCGTTTCGCCGAGCCTCTGTCCGATCACTACAAGCGCAGGATCATATTCTGGTTCGATTCGGAGCGGGAGTTTGAACCTATGCTGGACGAGCTTGAGCTGCCCGGTGTCAAGCTTCTGAAGCTCTCGGGGGATGACCTTTTTGAAGCGAAGATGCTGCTATCCGAGACCGACACCGAGAGCAATTATCTTGTTTACGATCCTCTTACCTACAAGACCCGCGAGGACAACTGGCTGCGGGATATCCAGCTTTACAGCGAGGAATTCCGCGCCGATCTTGTTTCAATGCAGATGGACGAGCTGCACATTCCGCAGACAACACAGCTCCGCCGTGCAATGAAGCATTATACAAAGTTCTTCGAGAGCCGGGAGCGCGTTTCAAAGCTCGCCGCCCTCGGCACGAATTATGAGAATGCAGGACAGCTGCATATTGACATCATGGCTGTGCTTTCAGGGGCAAAGCAGAACACAGTCCACGGTGTGCTGAGGACGATACTCTGCGACTCACTCTCCGATGAGGACAACAGTGCGCTGGAGCGCATCGGCAAGTTCGGCAGTTCAGAGGCTCTGCACGAAATGGTCTCCCGCTATACAGGCTATGCAGATGAGAACTTCTCGCTTTATGAGCTTGCCACGCATATCCTGCTGACGGCATTTTCGTCTGCCGGAGATGAGCGTGTTATGAAAGGGCTGGACAAGTATATCTCCCCCGAGTGTCAGACTGCCTGCTATGCTTTTATTGATGACTGGGCGAATTCTCCCGAAAGCGAAAAGCTGTTTGATATCGCAAATGATGTGAGCAGCCGCTTTGACCTGATCTCACGGCTTGAAAAGCTCGATACAGCGGTGCTGCTCAAATCCGACAGTCTGCCCTGTATTGATGAATGTATCGTCGGCAGATTTATGGGCGAGATCAGTGAGGACATCATAAAGACCGTTGAGATCCTGAAAGCTGTCGAAAGCCGCCGTACCTCCAAGTGGTACGACAAGTATTCGTACTTCTATGACGGACTGTATTTCATTGCTAAAATGCAGGAGTTCCACTACGAGCATATAACAGGCTTTCACTATGGGACATACAAGGAGCTTTGGGATAAGTACACTGACGAGCTGTATATTATGGATACATATTACCGCCGTCTGCATATCGCTTTCCGAAAAAGCCTCACAAGCTCGCTGGGCGGTCTTGACGATCTGTTCAAGGGCGCGATCGGCACTGCCGAGAAAATGTATAAGAACTGGTATCTCTCAGAGCTGAACGGTCAGTGGTGTGAGCTGATAAAGGATCAGACCGAAAACGGCTTTGCCCTTGACGGTATCCCTCAGCAGTCCGAATTCTATACAAGGAAAGTCGAACCGACGGTCCGCAGCGGAGCCCGGGCTTTTGTAATTGTCTCTGACGCTATGCGCTTTGATATTGCCGCAGAGCTTTCGGAGAAGCTCACCAGAGAGACCAACGGCACAGCTGATCTTTCGGCTATGCAGTCTGTGTTCCCGAGCATAACCAAGCTGGGTATGGCAGCATTGCTTCCTCACAATAAGCTGACGATGACCTCTGATGTCAAAATACTTTGTGACGGTGAGCCTTCCGACAGCACTGAAGCCCGAGGCAGGATACTGAAAAGAACCGCATCGGGGAACTGTGCTGTTACATACGAAGCACTGCTCTCAATGAATCAGACCGAGCGAAGAGAGCTTATAAAGGATGCAGAGACCGTATATATCTATCACAACAGAATAGATGCTGTCGGTGACAAGCCGAACACTGAGAAGCTTGTCTTTGAAGCCTGTAACGAAGCACTTGATGATCTGAAAAATCTGGTGCGCCTTGTGGTCAATACAATGAATGGTACAAATGTATTTATCACCTCCGATCACGGATTTATCTACTCATATGAGCCCCTCACCGAAAGCGATAAGGCAGATACCGCTCTTGTAGCGGGAAATATCATTGAAACAGGAAGACGGTATATTCTTGCCGATAAGGACAGCTCGTCCGACATACTGATGACTGTTCCAATGGTAGAGCATTCTGAAAAAATCATCGGTTTTACACCCCATGACAATATCAGGATAAAGAAACAGGGCGGCGGTATGAATTTTGTTCACGGAGGAGTATCGCTTCAGGAGTGCTGTGTGCCGCTGATAGCCTTTAAGAATATCAGGACAGGCTCAAAGCATTTTGTGGATATAAAGAAAGTCACGCTGACACTTATCAGTATGACCCGGAAGATCAGCAACAATATCTTCTCGCTTGATTTCATGCAGAAGGAGGCTGTGGGCGGAAAGACCGTTCCCGCCACATACGAGATCTATCTCTGCGACAGGCTTTCAAACCCTGTCAGCGATGTGCAGACAGTTGTTGCCGACAAGACAGGTGAGCCACAGGACAGAGTGACCAAGCTGAGGTTCACGCTGAAAAGCGTTCAGTTCGACAGCAATGCCGTTTACTATATGAACATAGTCGATAAGGATACGGGTTCTGTGATCGAGAGCACGGAGTTTTCAGTAAAGATAGTATTTGCTAATGATTTTGATTTTTGAAAATGAAACAGAGAGTATTTAAATTCAAACCTAAAAAGGGTGGGTATGATGTCTGGGTGACAAGATCGTATCCGACTAAAAAAGAGGTTCAGGCCAGACGCGACCGAGAGAACAGAGAAGCCTTGAAGGAGGTCATAT
>CAMOFU010000261.1 GCA_946613705.1 uncultured Clostridia bacterium | reverse complement strand
TCAAGGAGAATAGACGTCATCTTTGATGACGTCGGTAATTATGACGGAAAGCTGGAAAGCAGATGATGTGCAGAGGCGTTAGCCGCGGGTCGTGCGGTGTTGCCTATACAGTTTTTACAGTTCTATCGGATTCCTTGACATAATTGGATCAATGTATTATAATTAATAATAATACAACACCGCTGCTGTGTCGCAATGATGTGCGAAATATGCTTGTTTTAAGAGGAGGCGCTGAGTATGGTGCTTGTTTTCGGAAAGCTGACCTTTTATGAACATCTTGTTCCTGTTTCACCTTCATTTTTTCCCGAACTGAACGACCTTACCAAAAAGGACGTGATGATCTTTTTTCCCGACGATCAGCTTCTCAATGATGAACGGCTTCTGCCGTGGCTCGATAAACAGCCGTATTCCACACTGATCCTCGACGGTGATAATGACGTTTATAAACGGTATATCAATAGTGAGAAAATCAGAAAATTCAACGGCTCTGTGCATCGGATCTCGGAAAGCGTTTACCATGCTGCCGACAGCAGTGTATTCAGATTCGGCAATCTGAAGATACTTATTCTGAATATCGGCAGACTGCTGCATATCAGCGATAATTACTTCTTTGAAATGAACCGTGCAATGATAAAAAATGCTTTCAAATCCCTCAAACGCAATAATTATAAGGTCGATTATGTTGTTTCTATCCTGCCTCCGAGATATATGGCAAAACGCTTCTCGGGCCTATATCAGAACGATCTGCACAGTCAGTATATAAACAAGATCGCAAGATGCTGCAAATTTAAGGAATGGTATTTTTCCTATTACGACGAAGACCTATCCTTTGGACGTTTCCACAACACTCACAGAAGAGTTTTCGATCTTGGCGGGCAAGTGTTCATAAATTGTTTAAACGGAGATGAAGAAATAGATAATTATCCATAATATAATTAAATTGTACACAATTTAAAATGATACAATCAATAAGAGAGGGAAGTGCTGATATGAGATTCAGATACAGGCCGAGAGGCGTTTGTGCAATGGAGATACAGTTTGATATCAACGGTGATATCATAACGAATGTGAGCTTTACGGGAGGCTGCAACGGCAATCTCAAAGCCGTATCCAAGCTGGTGGACGGCATGAGTGTGGAGCAGATAGAAAGCAAACTGAAAGGCAATCTCTGCGGTATGAAGGGAACGTCGTGCGCCGACCAGCTGGCGCTTGCGGTAAGAGCAGCTTATGAGGCTGAGAAGTAAAAATGTGCAGCAGTAATATGAAAGAGAATAATATTGATTATGACTGTCTGAAGCTTGAAAATCAGCTTTGTTTTCCGCTCTATGCAGCTTCACGGGAGATCATCAAGCGATACAGACCGTTATTAGACGAGCTGGAGCTGACCTATACTCAGTATATAGCAATGATGGTGTTCTGGCAGCAGGGCAGTATCAATGTCAAGGAGCTTGGCAAAAAGCTGTACCTCGACAGCGGTACACTCACCCCTGTACTCAAGCATTTGGAAACCAAAAACTATATAACCCGCGCCCGTTCTCCCGAGGACGAGCGTGTAGTTATAGCAAAGATAACTCCCGAGGGCGAGGCACTTAAAGAAAAAGCCGCAGCTATCCCTCAGAAAATGGCGTGCTGTTTCAAGCTTGAACCCGATGAAGCGATCACGCTGTATTCGCTTCTGTATAAGCTGCTTGGCAGTGAGAGCGGCTGACGATTCTTATGATTTGAGGTGACTGTTATGGAACGGTCTGCACAGATAGTAAAGGTAAGCATTCGCGGCATAATCGTAAATGTTATGCTTGTGATTTTCAAGGCGATAGTCGGCTTTGCAGCTAATTCTATCTCCGTTATACTCGATGCAGTCAATAATCTGAGTGATGCGCTTTCATCGCTGATAACTATAATAGGTACGAAGCTTGCAGGCAAAGCTCCCGATAAGAAGCACCCATACGGTCATGGACGGATAGAATATATCACCTCGCTGGTGATAGCTGTTATAGTGCTTGCCGCAGGTGCAAGCTCGTTGAAGGAATCGGTCGAAAAGATCATAACCCCCGAAGAGACTGCATTCACGTTTGTTTCTGTGATAGTAATCAGCGCAGCTATCGTAACAAAGTTCCTGCTTGGCAGATACTTTATAGCTCAGGGCAAGGCGCTCAATTCAAGCTCACTGACAGCCTCGGGAACCGATGCTTCGTTTGATGCGATCATCTCTATCGCAACACTTGTTTCTGCTATAATCTCCATGACCGCGGGCATCAATATAGAGGGCTGGCTCGGTGCAATAATAGCCGTATTCATACTCAAAGCAGGTCTTGAAATACTTCGTGACACAGTAAGTGATATTATCGGTGTAAGAGTCGATGAAGAACTTTCTGTAGGGATAAAAATGAGAGTCAATTCATTTCCCGAGGTTATCGGCTGCTATGATCTGATCCTTCACAATTACGGTCCCGAGGAAAACCTCGGTTCGCTGCATATTGAAATAGCCGATGATATGACAGCCCGTGAGATAGATGAGCTGACCAGACGCATCACAGCCGATATCTACAAAGAATACAATATGATACTGACGATAGGAATATATGCAGCTAATGTCCAGTCACCGCTGGCTGCCGAGATGAAGAGTGTTTTGACCGAACTGATAAAGGAGCAGAAGAACATAATCGGAATGCACGGATTCTATATTGACGAGACAAAGAACATAGTATCTTTTGATTTGATTTTCGACTTTGAAGAAAAGGACGCTGAAAATGTTACAAAAGCAATAAGGACAAATCTCTCTCAAAAATACCCCGATAAGACGATCTATATAAACATAGACCGTGATTTCAGCGATTGATCGGAGCTGAACTTAACGATAATTCTGTATCAAAAAACTGAAAAAGCCTGCGCAGCATAATTGATGCATACGCAGGCTTTTGATATGTGTATTTGAATGAAGGGGAGAGATTGATAGTATAATAATGGTAGTGCATTGTGGTAGCAAATCATGATCTGAAAAATAATACAGGTGGTTGCAAAGTTTCACTAAATAAAAATTTAGTGAAACTTTATGCGAT
>CAMOFU010000260.1 GCA_946613705.1 uncultured Clostridia bacterium | reverse complement strand
TTTTTTGTCAGCTGCCGAAGGGTCACCCCTCGAGCCTTTCTATCGCAGCCCTTACACGCGAGAGCGTCTTTTCCCTGCCCATGATCGCAGCAAGATCGGTGCCGCCCCCGGGTGTGGAGCGCTGCCCCGAAAGAGCTATGCCAAGCGGATAGAGCAGCCAGCCGTTCTTGACCTCCAGCTCGGCAGCACAGGCAGCACACACCTCGTAAATGCCGTCCTTGCTCCAGTCGGTCACCGCCTCCAGCTTGGGCAGCAGCGCCTTCAGAGCGGTCAGCGAGGTGGAGGCATCGGTCTTGAACTTCTTGTTCCTGTAAAGCTCCGCATCTGTCTCCTCGGGCATACTGTCAATGAACGCTACCCGATCGGGGATATCGGAAAGTATCTCGCAGCGGGGCTTCAGGTTCGCACAGAGCAGCGAAATGTCTATCTCGCTCTTGCAGACCTTTCTTATCCACGGCTCGGCAAGGCGGACAAATTCCTCGTCCGAAAGCGCCGAGATGTGCGCCGCATTGATCGCCTTGAGCTTTAAGCTGTCGAATATCGCGGGCGACTTGTTTATGCGGGTCGGATCCCATATCTCTATCATCTGCGGCAGCGAGAATATCTCCTCCTCGCCCTTGGGGCTCCACCCCAGCAGCAGCAGGTAGTTCAGCACCGCCTCGGAAAGATAGCCCTGCGCCACAAGATCCTGATAGGAGGCATCGCCGTTGCGCTTGGAGAGCTTGTTGTGAGCGTCCTTCATAACGGGCGGGCAGTGGATATAGGTCGGTATCTCCCAGCCGAAGGCCTGATAGAGCAGATTGTACTTGGGCGTGCTCGAAAGATACTCAGAGCCGCGTATAACGTGCGTTATCTTCATCAGGTGGTCGTCAACGACATTTGCGAAGTTGTAGGTCGGCATACCGTCTGTCTTTATAAGTATCTGATCCTCCAGCTCGGAGTTGTCCACCTCTATATGTCCGTAGATGATATCGTCAAAGGCAGTCACTCCCTCCGTCGGCATCTTCTGGCGGATAACATACGGCATACCCGCATCAAGGTTGGCCTTGACCTGCTCACAGCTCAGGCAGCGGCATCTGCGGTCGTAATGCCCCACAGTCTCGCCCGCGGCCTTCTGCTCCTCGTGCAGTGCGGCAATGCGCTCCTCGGTGCAGAAGCAGTAGTAAGCACTGCCCTTCTCCACGAGCTGCTCGGCATACTGCTTGAACATTCCCATTCTCTCGCTCTGCACATAGGGGCCGTACTCACCGCCGATATCGGGGCCTTCGTCCCAGTTCAAGCCGTTCTCGCGCAGCGTATCGTATATAACGTCCACCGCGCCCTCAACGTACCTCCCCTGGTCTGTGTCCTCGATACGCAGGATAAAGCTGCCGCCGTCATGCTTGGCGGTAAGGTAGGCATACAGCGCCGTCCTCAGATTCCCGACGTGCATATACCCCGTCGGTGAAGGTGCAAATCTGGTCCTTGCAGGCATATTTTTACTTCCTTTCAGATCTTGTCTTGATCCTTGATTTTTTATTATTGTTTATTATTATACTGTATACTGTCATGCTTCTCAGCTGAACTTGGGCTCACAGGTGAGGTTCACGCCGAGGCGCTTGAAGGTGCGCTCGTCCACCTCGGAAAGTATCACCGTCGAATGCACCTCGCACCCGCGCAGCTTTTCGAGCTGATCCATAGCAATGCGTGCATTCCTGTCGGTCGCCGCGCAGATAGAAAGAGCGATGAGCGTTTCGTCGGTGTGTATGCGCGGATTGCGGTTGCCGAAGTGCTTTATCTTCAATGCCTGTATCGGCTCGATGACCTCGGGCGACATCAGCAGCGCCGCATCGTCTATCCCGCCGAGTGCCTTCAAAGCATTGAGCAGCACCGCAGAGGCAGCCCCCATAAGGTTCGAGGTCTTGCCCGTTATCATTCTGCCGTCGGGCAGCTCCATCGCCGCAGCAGGGCCTCCTGTCTCCTCCTCGCGCCTGAGCGCCGCCGATGCTACCCTTCTGTCGGCAGTGGTAACACCCGCCTGATTCATCAGCAGCTCCAGCTTGTAGATCTCGTCGTCGGAGACTATGCCCTTCTTGCGCCCGCACATACCAATATAGTATCTGCGCACTATCTCCTCCTTTGCCGCCTCGCATACAGCGTCGTCATCAACTATGCAGTTGCCCGCCATATTGACTCCCATATCGGTAGGCGATTTATACGGCGACTCACCGAGTATCTTCTCAAACATTGCGTTGAGCACGGGAAAGATCTCAACATCGCGGTTGTAGTTCACGGTCGTGATACCGTAGGCATCAAGGTGATAGGGGTCTATCATATTCACATCGTTCAGATCGGAGGTCGCAGCCTCATAGGCAAGATTCACGGGGTGGCGCAGCGGCAGGTTCCAGATCGGGAACGTCTCAAACTTCGCATATCCCGCAGCGATGCCGCGCTTGTTCTCGTGATAGAGCTGAGAAAGACAGGTAGCCATCTTGCCGCTCCCGGGACCGGGTGCGGTGATGACGACGAGCCTGCGCTCGGTCTCGATGTAATCGTTCCTGCCGTAGCCCTCGTCGCTCATTATCAGCTCAAGATTGGAGGGGTAGCCGCTTATCTTGTAATGATGATATACCCGCACGCCGAGCGATTCAAGGCGCTTTTGGAAAGCGTCCGCCTGGCGCTGCCCCTCATACTGCGTGAGCACGACCGAGCTGACATACAGCCCTATCCCCGTGAACACGTTGAACAGCCTGATAACGTCCACATCATAGGTTATCCCGAGGTCGCCGCGGACCTTGTTCTTCTCGATATCCCCCGCATTTATAACTATAACTATCTCGGCCTCGTCCTTGAGCTGGAGCAGCATCTGCAGCTTGCTGTCGGGCTTGAACCCCGGCAGCACACGCGATGCATGATAATCGTCATACAGCTTGCCCCCGAACTCAAGATACAGCTTGCCCCCGAACCCCGCGATCCTGTCGCGGATATGCTCGGACTGCATTTTCAGATATTTCTCATTGTCAAAACCGATCCTTTTGGTGCTCATAAATAACTGTCCTTCCTATTTCCCGATAAAAAAA
>CAMOFU010000259.1 GCA_946613705.1 uncultured Clostridia bacterium | reverse complement strand
TTTCCTCAAGATAGTCCATGAATTTTTCCGATACTATCTTTTCAACAAACGGCTTGACCTCGGGATTCCCGAGCCTTCCCTTTGTCTGTCCCTCAAATTCGCAGTTCGTCAGCTTCACCGATATTATCGCGGTAAGCCCCTCTCTCACGTCCTCGCCTACCAGCTTTTCTCCGTCCTTCAGCAGCCCGAACTTCCTGCCGTATTCGTTCAGCACCTTCGTTATCGTCGTTCTGAACGCATTCTCGTGTGTGCCGCCGTCGGGGGTGTGTATATTGTTCGCAAACGAAAGTATAACATCATTATATGTGTCGTTGTACTGCAAGGCTATCTCGCAGAACATATCCCCCTGCATACCCTGGAAGTATATCACCTTCCCCGATATCGGCTCAACGCCCCTCGTCTTGTGGATATGGTCTACAAATTCCCTGATGCCGCCCTCATAGTGCAGCGTCTCGGAAACGATGTTTGCCTCGTCCCTCTTGTCCGAGAATACTATCTTTATACCCGCATTCAGGAACGCCTGCTCCCTCAGCCTCGTCAGCAGTATGTCGTAATCGTAAACGGTAGACTCGGTAAAGATCTCGGGGTCCGCCTTGAACATTACCGATGTTCCCGTCCTGTCCGTCTCGCCGATCACCTTCAGCGGCTCGGAATATTCGCCCCTGTCAAATCTCTGGAAGTGGATATTCTTTCCGTCGTATACGGTCAGCTCCAGCCATTCGCTCAGCGCATTAACGACCGATGCACCCACTCCGTGCAGACCTCCCGCGACCTTGTATCCGCCGCCGCCGAACTTTCCGCCCGCGTGCAGCACGGTATACACTACCGTCGCCGCAGATATCTTCTCGGTCGGGTGTATGCCCGTAGGTATGCCTCGCCCGTTGTCCGTTACCCTGATGATATCATCGGGCAGTATATCGACCTGTATCTCCGTGCAGTAGCCCGCCAGCGCTTCATCTATCGCATTGTCCACTATCTCGTAGACCAGATGATGCAGCCCCTTAGGTCCCGTCGAACCGATATACATTCCGGGCCTGATCCGCACAGCCTCCAAGCCCTCGAGCACCTGGATCTGATTCTCGTCATACTCCTCGCTCACCTTAGAGATCTCGCTTACCTCTACCAGCTCTTCCTCTGCCCTTTTGATTTCTTCCGACATAAACTATCCTCCGTCATCTCTTCAGCACTCACCCCCACACGGAGCCGTGCATCAAAGAGTAATTGTAAAATAAAATATATATTATATTAATTATATTTATATACTAATTATATCCATTCTTTTTCTCAGCGTCGCACACGCCAGCTGCGAGATGAATACTCTCTCTGTCAGCTCCTCATCAAGCGCCACAACAAAGCTTTTCGGCAGCTCCATAGTGCAGTTGACCACCCTGCCCTCCTTCGTTGCATTCGCAAGATAATCCCTCGTGTATTTCGATACCGAGCTTTTCTCCAGATCGAATATCCCGATTATCTCTTTCACATTAACTATATAGTCATTGCCTAAATGCAGATACATTTTCAAATTTCCTTTTTACAATTTACAAATTACAAAACTGCTCCTGCGGAAGATCGGGATACAAGGGCAACACCGCACGACCCGCGGCTTCCCCTGCAAGTACCTTTTTTACTTACCGTCGCTGCTTATTTAACTATCCTCCCGCCGCAGATACGGTACATCTTCCCGCTCTTCTTTACATTCCGCGGTATGCTGTCGTCACAGCAGGTTATGAACACCTGCATATTGTCTATCCTCGATATTATGAATTCCTGCCGCGAGGGGTCAAGCTCGCTCAGAACATCGTCCAGCAGAAATATCGGTGCCTCATCTGTCTCGTCAAGCAGTATGTTCGCCTGCGCCAGCTTCATCACCAGCGCTATAGACCTGTGCTGCCCCTGCGATGCAAAGTCCCGCGCCGAAAGCCCGTCGATATATGCGTAAAGATCGTCCCTGTGAACTCCCTTTCCCGTGTAGCCGAGCCTTATGTCCTCATCACGGTTTCCCTTCAATACCTCAAGATATTCCGCCGACAGATCGTTCCTGTAGTCCAGCCGTCCCTCCAGCCTTTCAAATACCGTCGAGCCGTACCTCAGCTCCAGCCTCTCTCTGCCTCCCGAGATCTCCGAATACAGCCGCCCCGCATATTCCCCGAGCTTCTTCGAGTAGTTGTACCTCAGCAGCGTTATATACGCTCCCATCTGCGCCAGCTGTATGTCCCATACCTCCAGCTCGTCCTTGCCCGACCTGCCGAGCGCTATGCTTTTCAGCAGCATATTCCTCTGCTCAAGTATCTGATCGTATTTCTCGCTCACAGGCTTGTACGAGTTCTTTATCTGCGCCGCCGAAAGATCAATGAACTGCCGCCTCTTTTCGGGCGACCCCTTTGAAAGCTCCAGATCCTCGGGCGTGAATATAACACAGCTCAGTCCCCCGAAAAGCTTCGAGGGCGCTTTCACCTTTACACCGTTGAGCGTGCAGCTCTTTTCCTTGATGTAGGGCTTTGCCATTCTGTAGCTTATCCTCTGCTCTCTCTCACTGCTGCGAAAGCTCAGCTCTATGCTCATAGCCTCAGCGGATATGTCGATCATGTCCTTGTCCTTCGTGCTGCGGAAGCTCCTCACCCCGCTGCACAGCCATATCGCCTCGATAAGATTCGTCTTGCCCTGCGCATTGTCTCCGTAAAATATGTTCAGCTCCCTGTGCGGCTCGATCACTATATCTTTCAGATTCTTGAATCCGTTTACTTTAAGCTCCGTTATGTTCATATAAGATCATATTATCACAAGCTCCGTGCCGATCTCGTCGATCTGCACCCTGTCGCCCTTTCTCAGCTTCTTTCCTCTCATCAGACATACCTCGCCGTTGACCTTTATCCGTCCCTCGGCGATTATCTCCTTGCCGATGCCGCCTGTCTCAACAGCTCCCGCAAATTTGAGCAGCGAATCAAGCTTGATGTATTCCGTGTGTATCTTTATCTCTTCCTGCTTCATCTCAAAGCTCCCATTTTATTATACTTAATCTCCCCACCCACCTTGCACTGCCTCACTTGATGGTCTATTCTACTGTCTGCGGGACT
>CAMOFU010000258.1 GCA_946613705.1 uncultured Clostridia bacterium | reverse complement strand
ATTCTGATTTGCCACACTAAACAATTGTCCGCCCCGAGCCAGTCAAAGCAACGATTCTGCACATAGTTCAGGGCGAGGGCATTGCGCTGTCGCCGCTGCGACAAATTCTGATTTGCCACACTAAACAATTGTCCGCCCCGAGCCAGTCAAAGCAACGATCCTGCACATAGTTCAGGGCGAGGGCATTGCGCTGTCGCCGCTGCGACCCGCTGCGACCTTGCATTTTTGGAAAATGTATGCTATAATAGTATAAAAGAAGGTATCGGGGCAGCTTCGTCCCAATCTATATCGGAAAGGAGGTTTGTGGAATGAAATACGTTTGCAGCATCTGCGGTTATATCTATGACCCCGAGGCGGGCGAGCCCGACAGCGGCATAGCACCGGGAACTGCCTGGGAAGACGTGCCCGAGGATTTTGTATGTCCTCTGTGCGGTGTGGGCAAGGATCAGTTCGAGGCTCAGGAATGATATGACAAAAGGCTGCGCAGCAGATATGCGCAGCCTTTAATTCGGTCTTTGGTCAGATCGGTCAGATCACGCCGCTGCCGTTGTTCGTGCCGATATTCACATACAGCGCACGGTCGATGAACAGATATACCCAGAAGCCGATAAGCGCCAGGCTCAGCGCACTTGACAGCCAGTAGAGGAACTTGTAGAGCCCCCTGTTTATCAGCGGTCGGCGGCCGAGCGGGTGTATCAGCTGGGCGAAAAATGTCGAAAACCAGTAGGATACTATAAACACGGGCGTAAAGATCAGCAGCCCGAGGTCATATGATATTTTCTGTGTATATGCCCGATAGGTATAATACAGCGCGGCAGCATCGGCCGCAAGCATCAGCAGATAACAGATGATGCCAAGCGCTTTCCGCATAAGCTTCCTCCTTTTTGCACATCGGTACATACATATACCGATGTTATATAGTTTAACACCATTTCTCCCAAAAGTCAACCCCGGCCGCCGCAGCGGCGGCGCGCAATGCCGTCGCGCCCGGCATTGTGCGGGAGGAAGGCTTTGCCGCGCTCCGGATCGTACAATTGTGCGGACTTTTATGTTTTGATGTTTTGTTGTATTGTTGTTTTGATGTATTGTTGATTGTGTTTTTTCAGGTCACGATCTGCCTGCGGTCGTTTTACATTAAGCCGCAGCGGCCCCGTATCGGGTGGAGGGTAAAGATTTACAGAAAATTCATAAAATTGCTTGACAAGCCCGCGATTATATGCTATAATAAGTTTACCTCTTTGTGAGGTCTATTTTTTTGTGCGCATTTTTCGGTCGCTGTGCAGTCCGAACCGCGCGCGTACAGTAAGTAAACCTCATACCGCGGTCCGCACGGGGCTTCGGGCATCGAGGGAGGCAGACTGCGCTTTGTTCTGTTCTTACGAAGCGCAAATTTCGTCAGGAGGTGCCGAAATGAGAGTTAAGATCACACTCGCCTGCACAGAGTGCAAGCAGAGAAACTACAACACAAAGAAGAACAAGAAGAACGACCCTGACAGACTTGAGATGAACAAATACTGCAAGTTCTGTAAGAAGCACACTCTTCACAAAGAGACCAAGTAAGATCCGAGGAGGGTTAGAATGGCTAAAAAGGAAGCTGACTCCAAGGCTGCAAAGTCTGCTAAGGCCGCCAAGCCCGACAAGGACAAGAAAAAGGGCGGACTTAAAAAGTATCTGAAGGATCTCAGGAGTGAGGTCAAGAAGGTCGTATGGCCGAGCAGGAAGCAGGTCACCAACAACACGGGTATCGTTATGACGGTAATGGTGCTCATGGGATTGTTCCTGTTTGCTATCGACACAGGTCTTGCCGCTGCTATCAAGGCTCTGCTGAGCATAGGCAGCTGAGGACCGAAACGGTTTGTAACAACTAAGGAGGGTATGATCTATGGCTGAAGAAGCGAAGTGGTATGTTGTGCATACTTATTCGGGATATGAGAATAACGTAAAGCAGAACATCGAAAAGGTTGTTAAGAACCGTAACCTCGAGGACCTTATCTGCGAGGTAAAGATCCCGATGGAGCTTTACACCGAGGAGAAGGACAACAAGGTCGAGGAAAAGGAGAGAAAGCTGTTCCCAAGCTATGTTCTTGTGAAGATGATCGTCACGAACGATTCGTGGTATATCGTCAGGAACACAAGAGGTGTAACGGGCTTTGTAGGCCCTGCATCCAAGCCTGTTCCGCTTACGGACAGAGAGGTCGCTGCGCTCGGCATCGAGACAGGCGAGACAAGAGCTGCCCAGACGAAGATCAGCTTCAATATCGGCGACAGCGTAGATGTTGTTTCGGGTATGTTCGAGGGCTACTCGGGCGAGGTCATAAGCATTGATGAGGAAAACGCACAGGTTGAGATCACAGTGTCTTATCTCGGCAGACAGACCCCTGTAAAGCTGCCCGCGTCGGACGTAAAGGCTGCGGAATAAGCAATAAGCAAAGACCAAGGCAAGATTCATTCGTTCACGAAGCAAAGGTTGATATAGGAGACACTGCGCTGGAAATAATGCGCGGGTCTTACTGTCATCGCTTCAAAAGAGTGGGAGAGCCCTACGGCTCGCCTTACCACAAATTATGGAGGTGCGCAAGATGGCACAGAAAGTAGTAGGCTTGATAAAGCTTCAGATCCCCGCAGGAAAGGCAACTCCTGCACCCCCTGTTGGCCCTGCACTCGGTCAGCACGGCGTTAACATCATGGCATTCACAAAGGATTTCAACGAGAGGACAAAGAACGATATCGGTCTTATAATCCCTGTTGTTATCACAGTTTATGCTGACAGATCGTTCACATTCATCACCAAGACTCCTCCCGCAGCCGTTCTTATCAAGAAGGCCTGCAAGATCGAGTCGGGTTCGGGTGTGCCCAACAAGACCAAGGTAGCAACCATCACCAAGGAGCAGGTCCAGAAGATCGCCGAGCAGAAGATGCCCGACCTCAACGCAGCAAACATCGAGTCTGCAATGAGCATGATCGCAGGTACCTGCCGTTCGATGGGCGTAACTGTCGTAGACTAAAGGAGGATCAATTATGAAACACGGTAAGAAGTATGTTGACTCCGCTAAGGCAGTTGACAGAGCTAAGCT
>CAMOFU010000257.1 GCA_946613705.1 uncultured Clostridia bacterium | reverse complement strand
TTTCTTCAGAAAGGTTTTCCCCAGTAGGTCCCGCAGACAGTAAGGGCAAATTATCATTTGCGGCAAGGCTCGGCAGGGTCGGGGGCGGTCCAGATGAGGTCGAACAGTTCTTTGATGCGTTTGCTTTGTCCGCTCAGATGGAGATAGCCGAACAGGCATTCGAGGCCTGTTGCGGCGCGGTATTCGGCGGCTGTAGAGTGTTTGGGGACGGTCACGCCGCTTGCGTTTCTGCCGCGTCTGAAAATATCCTGCTCATGCTCGGTCAGCGCACCGTTCTCGGCAAGCCGATGAATGGCTGCTGCCTGATATTCGGCGCAGACTCTTTCCACCGCGAGGCTGTGGAGTCTGCGCACGGGCATATTGGCGTTCTCTACGATCTTCTCCCGCACCAGCTGTTCATAGACCGCATCGCCCATGAAAGCGAGAGTGAGGGGGGAATACTGGTTAAGCTCTTTTTCGGTCATTGCTCCTCCTTGATGATGCAGTATCAGTTCACGAATTCAAACTCAAAGTCGAAGATCGAAACGGTATCTCCCTCGTTGATGCCCATTTCCTCGAGCCTGTCGATGATGCCTGTCTGACGGAGCACCCGCTGGAAGTATTGCAGAGAGGAATAATCCTCCATATTGACCGAGCGCAGGATATCCCACAGCCAATCGGCCTCCACAAAGTACACTCCGTCCTCGACCGAGACAGAGAACTCCCTGCGGCTGAGCAGCTTATCATCGAGCTCCTCGCGGGTGAGGGGCTGAGCCTCGAAGCGCTTGACGGGCGGCAGCAGCTCGAGCCGCTCCCACACACCGTAAACAAGCTCCTGCGTACCCTGTGTTGTTGCCGCCGAGATCTCGTAGAACAGCAGTCCCTGCTCCTCCACATAGTCACGCAGCCGTTTTATCTGCTCGGGTGATGCCATATCGCACTTGTTTGCCGCCACGATCTGCGGGGCATCTGCAAGCTCCTGCGAGAAGCTGCGCAGCTCCTTGTTTATCGCATTAAAGTCCTCGATAGGGTCGCGTCCCTCAATGCCCGATACGTCCACGACGTGAACGATCAGCCTGCACCGCTCAACGTGGCGCAGGAACTCATGTCCGAGCCCCACACCCTCCGACGCACCCTCGATAAGCCCCGGGATATCTGCCATAACGAAGCTCTTGCCGTCCTCTATCTTGACAACGCCCAGCACGGGAGTAAGGGTCGTAAAGTGGTAATTTGCGATCTTAGGCTTTGCTGCCGACACTACCGAGATCAGAGTGGATTTGCCGACATTTGGAAATCCCACCAGCCCTACGTCCGCGATCAGCTTCAGCTCGAGCACGACCTCATATTCATCGCCGCGGAAGCCGGGCTTTGCAAATCGGGGTATCTGTCGGGTAGAGGTGGCAAAGTGTGCATTTCCGCGGCCGCCCTTGCCGCCCTTTGCGATCACGACGGGCTCGTCGCCCGACATATCTGCCAGTATGCGTCCCGTAGAGGCCTCACGCACCACGGTGCCTCTCGGCACGCTGACCACAAGGTCCTCCGCTCCGCGTCCCGAGCAGTTCTTCGAGGAGCCGTTCTGCCCCTTTTCTGCAACATATTTTCTCTTATAGCGGAAGTCTATCAGGTTCGAGATATTGTCGTCCACCTTAAAGACGATATCTCCGCCCTTGCCGCCGTCACCGCCGTCGGGGCCGCCCGCGGCTACATATTTCTCTCTGTGGAAGGAAACGCAGCCGTCACCGCCGTCTCCGGCTTTGATATAAATTTTTGCTTCATCTACGAACATTATCGCATCTCCTTTCACCTGCGCCTGCTCAGCGTGTCTGTCTTGTCATCGAACAGCGCCTCGAAGCCCTTTGAGAGCACGACCGCTGTTTCTCTTGTTTTCCTGCTGCCGCTCACTATGCACACGATGCCGATAACGGCATTGAGCACCGTCAGCGCGAGCATTATTATCACAAGTATATTGCGCGAGACGATCTCGCTGTTCGGGAACCGTGAATAATACACCTTTGCAGCTTCCTCAGCCGACTCTATGCCGTCCCAGCTGACAAAATGCCCCGAATCCGTCTCGAACACGGGTCGGCGGAAGCTCTGCCCCTCCTTGAGGATACTGTATTCAGCATCGGTCACCATCTGGGAGTAGTGCTCATCGCTGTCAATATTATGCACCTTGACGGTATAGTAGGTGTTCCGAAAGGTGAGGTACCTTGTCGGCACCTCGGTCTTGAACTCAGATCTGTGCTCTACAACAAGCTCCTGCACGCCCATCGGTGTCAACGCGGGAGGGTCGTAGCTCAGTCTCCACGCCAGCGCGAGCCCTGCCGCCAGAAGCAGCGCCGCGGCTATCCTCATCATCACGATCCCGCCGTTATAGGGCGAGGACTTGTTATAGTCCTTTCTCAAAAACCGCAGCATATGCACCTCTCAAAAAAACAGCCCCGAACCGGTTACACGGCTCGGGGCAGATAAGTCCGGTATTAAGCCTGCGGATAAACAGAAACCTTCTTGCGGTCTCTGCCCAGTCTCTCAAATCTTACAACACCGTCAGCAGTAGCGAACAGTGTATCGTCCGAGCCGCGGCTAACGTTCTCGCCCGGATGGATGTGAGTTCCTCTCTGGCGAACAAGGATGTTGCCTGCGACAACAGCCTGACCGTCAGCGCGCTTTACGCCGAGCCTCTTAGCCTCGGAATCACGGCCGTTCTTGGTAGAACCCATACCTTTCTTATGCGCAAAGAACTGCATTGAAATTCTGATCATTGATTACACCTCCGTAAATGTGATCCTGATACGTCCCTGAAACTCGTCCCCCAGCATATACAGATGCGTCAGCAGCCCCAGCAGGAGCCTGTCGCCCTCATCGGTGAACTGTTTCAGTTTAAGGTATATTTCGTTTTCTTCGACCCCGACCTCGGCATCTATCCCGAATGCCTCGGTCACGGTATTGGCTGTAAGCATAACAGCCGAGGATACGCTTGCACAAGCTATATCCTGCCCGTACTCCGCAAGACCTGCGTGCCCGGATACCCGGAAGCCGGTAAGCTTCTCGGAGCTGTCACGGTAAAACACGGCGCGTATCATTATGCGTTGATAGCTTCGAT
>CAMOFU010000256.1 GCA_946613705.1 uncultured Clostridia bacterium | reverse complement strand
TTAGCATAAAACGCAGATAAAGTCAACAGAGTATCGAAAAATACACTGAACTTCAAGTGTCGAAAAATACACTGAACTTCAAGGCAATAGTCACAGCAACAGGCAGCTAAAAACAAGGGGCTTACGGCGCAAAATGGGTATCCCCCGTTCGGAGGATACCCATTTTGCGTATTCCGGCGTGCTGTGCAGCAGACAGACCGCGGAGGATATTGAGAGCCGGAGCATTTTCTGCCGGGAAAATGCTGCCGTTATGCCTTCTTTGATCTCTTTGCCTTTTTCGCAAGCACAACGATCTCGTGTGCAGCAAGCGGCATCACTGAGAGGATCAGTACCAATCCCCACATAGGGAGAGTCATCTGAACTGTACCGAATATATTTCTGAAGAACGGTATCTCGGTGACTGCAAGCTGGCCGGCTATCCCTACTGCGAAGGCAAGGATCATGATCTTGTTATCCAGATGCTTGAACCGGAACAGCGATGTCTCGGTATCACGCATACCGATCGCGTGGAACAGCTCGGAAACGGCAAGCGTACAGAATGCAAGCGTCTGGGACTGCATCAGTATGTCCTTATCGGACAGGCAGTCGATGATATTTTTCAGGCTGCATCCCATTCCCGCCGACATAAGCTCCCTGACGGGGGTGTAAAGGAAAGCGATCAGGGTCATTACCGCGATGATGATGCTGTATAGCCCGACCTTGAAGTATCCGCCGTCAGCGAAAATGGATTCGCCGTTTTTACGCGGCTTCTTGTTCATTACGTCTGATGACGAGTTGGGGTCCACACCGAGGGCAAAGCAGGGGAGCGAGTCAGTAAGGAGGTTTACCCACAGTATGTGTACAGCCTTGAGCGGTGCAGCAAAGCCCGCAGCGATAGCCGCAAACATGACCACTACCTCGCTAATATTTGAGGAAAGGGCAAAGAGGATAGACTTTTTTACGTTTTCATAGATGTTTCTGCCTTCCTTGACGGCCTTTTCGATAGTGGTGAATTTATCGTCCTGAAGTACGATATCTGCGGCGCCCTTGGCTACATCCGTGCCTGTGATACCCATTGCAACGCCCACATCAGCTGCCTTGAGCGAGGGCGCATCGTTCACGCCGTCGCCGGTCATGGACGCGATGTTGTTGTTGGCCTGTATCGCCTTGACTATCTTCACCTTATGCTCGGGGGAAACCCTTGCAAATATAGACAGTCCCGGGACTCTCCTGCGAAGGTCTTCATCGGTCATTTCGTCAAGCTCGTGACCCATTACACATTCGTCAGGCCTTTCAGCTATGCCGAGCTTTCTGGCTATAGCAAGGGCGGTATCCTTGTGGTCGCCTGTGATCATTACCGTCTTGATGCCTGCACGCTTGAAGGTCTTGATAGACTCCACCACCTCAGGTCTTTCGGGGTCTATCATACCTATCATACCGATATAGGTGAGCCCCTGTTCAACAGCATCCCTGTTATCCTCGCGGACTGCAAGGGAAAGCACCCGCAGTGCCTCAAAGGACATTTCCGACATAGCCTTTGATATAAGTGCCATATCCTCATTTGTTATCTCCCGCACGGTGCCGTTTGCCCTGATGTGAGTGCAGCGCATGAGCAGTTCATCGGTCGAGCCCTTGGTATAGGATATTATCCTTCCGTCCTCTGTGGTGTGAACAGTGGTCATCAGCTTTCTGTCTGAATCGAAGGCCTTCTCGTTGATGCGGGGGGTGGACTTTTCGGCGGCGGACTTTTCTATGCCGTATCTCTTGGCAAAGGCTACGAGCGCAGTCTCGGTGGGGTCTCCGACCTCGGTGCCGTCAGACGCTATGGAAGCGTCATTGCAGAGCATCAGGCCCCTGATAAGAGTATCGTGCTTTTCCCTGTCGAGGGTGTCGAGGTCTATATATCCGCCGTTTTCAAAGGCTTTGACAACGGTCATCTTATTCTGGGTAAGCGTACCTGTTTTATCGGAGCAGACATAGCTAACGGCGCCGAGGGTCTCAACGGCGGGCATATTCTTGACAATGGCGTTTATCTTAGCCATTCTCTGCATACCGAGGGCAAGCACTATGGTAACGATGGTGGGGATGCCCTCCGGGATGGCCGCAACTGCAAGGGAAACGGCTGTCATCAGAAGCTCAAGCACCTCTCTGCCCTGAATGACGCCTATGAGGAACACAACAGCACATATAACGATCACTGCTATGCCGAGGATACGGCTTAGCTCGTTCATGCCCTTCTGGAGAGGAGAGGGCTTTTCCTTTTCCTGCCCCACCATATCGGCTATCTTGCCTATCTGTGTATCCATACCCGTATGGATGACCTCACCGATACCGCGTCCGAAGGTCACAACGGTGGTCATATACGCAAGGTCAAGGCGGTCACCTATGCCTGTCTTTTCATCGGGGACAAAGCTCTCATCCTTTTCTACAGGGACAGATTCGCCCGTAAGAGCCTTTTCGTCCATCATCAGGCGTGCAGTTTCCAGCAGCTTCAGGTCAGCCGGGACCTGCCTGCCGGCCTCGAGGACAACGATATCGCCCACAACAAGCTCCTCCGAGGATATTTCCCTGGTCTCGCCGTCACGGATGACCGTGGCCTTCTGCACGGACATTTTTTTCAGAGCGTCAAGCGCTCTCTGCGCCTTTCCCTCCTGCACTACGCCTATTACCGCATTGGCTATGACGATAACGAGCATAATGACCGCTTCGCCGTAATCGCGGAGAATGATCGAGATAACGATAGCCGCACCGAGTATCGCATTTGTGAAATTGAGTATCTGTGCGAGAAACATCTGAAATACTGTTTTTTGCTTTTCCTCCCGCAGACAGTTGCGTCCGTTTTCAAGCAGACGTTTTTCGGCTTCTGCCTGGGTTAGTCCTTTAAATGTACTCATAGCTGTTTTTCCTCTTTTCATAAGGGCAACACCGCACGACCCCTGTGCATCAGTATGCGCAGCCTCAACTGGCGTTGAGGCACAGATTTTCGTCAGATTGCCTAAATTCGACGCAGGCTTGACACGGCAGATGATGTGCAGAGGCGTTAGCCGCGGGTCGGCGGTGTTGCCTATAAAATTGTGCGGTCATCGTTCGTCAATGGGGACATACACCT
>CAMOFU010000255.1 GCA_946613705.1 uncultured Clostridia bacterium | reverse complement strand
TTACAAGCAGTGAGCGCCGACAGGCAGGTCGGGGCAAAAGAGAGAAGAAAGAGAACAGACAGATAAGGTCAGGGGCGGCAGATGGACAAGCTTGGAGTATTAAAGGAATATTTCGGTCACAGCAGCTTCCGCGAGGGTCAGGAAGAGCTGATAGACGCGGTGCTGAGCGGCAGGGATGTGCTGGGGATAATGCCCACAAGTGCGGGGAAGTCTGTATGCTATCAGATACCCGCGCTGATGCTGGACGGGGTGGCTATTGTGGTCTCGCCGCTGATCTCGCTGATGAAGGATCAGGTAAACTCGCTGATACAGGCGGGGGTGAGGGCGGCATACCTCAACAGCTCGCTCACGCAGCAGCAGTATGAGACGGCGATAGCAAATGCTGCGGGAGGAATGTACAAGCTGATCTATGTTGCGCCCGAGAGACTGTGTACGCCGTCGTTCCTGAGCTTTGCGCAGAGCGTGCGGCTCTCGCTCGTGGCGGTGGACGAGGCGCACTGCGTATCCCAGTGGGGGCAGGATTTCCGTCCCTCGTATATGCGTATCCCCGAGTTTATACACCGCCTTTCATATCGGCCGCCGATCGCTGCCTTTACCGCGACTGCCACAAAGGAGGTAAAGGAGGATATCTCGGCTATGCTCGGGCTGATCTCGCCGTTTGAGATGACCACGGGCTTTGACAGGAAGAACCTCACCTTCTCGGTGCTCACGCCAAAGGACAAGCTCTCGGAGGTGATACGGGTCATCAAGCGCAACGAGGGCAGGAGCGGGATAATCTACTGCTCGACCCGCAAGGCTGTTGAGGAGGTCTGCGGCAAGCTGCGGGAGAAGGGCTATCCCTGCGGGAGATACCACGCGGGGCTTTCCGACGAGGAGCGGCGGAACACGCAGGACGATTTTATATACGACAGGATAAGGTACATAACCGCCACGAATGCCTTCGGCATGGGGATAGACAAGTCGAACGTGGGATTTGTGATACATTACAATGTGCCTAAGAACATAGAGAGCTACTATCAGGAGGCGGGCCGTGCGGGACGTGACGGCGAGAAGGCGGAGTGCGTGCTTTTGTACAGTCCGCGGGATATAAGGACGCAGGAATATCTGATAGACATGACACCCGACAATCCCGAGCTTGACAGCGAGACTGCCGATGCCATAAAGGAGCGCGACCGTCAGCGGCTGAGGCAGATGACCTTTTACTGCACGACGACGGGCTGTCTGCGGGAGTTCATACTGCGCTATTTCGGCGAGAGCGCTCCGTCGTGGTGCGGGAGCTGCTCGAACTGTCTTACGGGCTTTGAGGAGTGTGATGTGACGGTAGAGGCGCAGAAGATACTCTCCTGCATCTACAGGATAAAGCAGCATCATTATCCGATGGGTGCGGCGGCAGTGACCGACGTGCTGAGGGGGTCAAAGTCCGAGAAGATCGTCTCGCGGGGAATGGACAAGCTCTCGACCTACGGGATAATGCAGGACGTACACCCGAGAAGGATAAGGCAGATAACAGACAGGCTGATACAGGACGGCTGCATAAGGGTAGAGGGAGAATACAATGTGCTGGTGCTGACCAACAAGGCGAAGGGGCTGCTTTCGGGCGGCGAGAGGCTGGTAATGAAGCTGCCGAAGACCTACAAGCGGGAGCGGACGGGCAAAAAGCGCATCAGTGAGGGCATATACTCGGTAGATCAGCAGCTTTTTGCGCAGCTGAAGAGCCTGCGTTCAAGGCTTGCGGCGGCGGCGCATATGCCTGCATACATAGTCTTTACCGATGCAACGCTGAGGGACATCTGCGAGCGGCGGCCGCACACGGAGGAGGAGCTGCTCGAATGCTCGGGGATAGGCCGCTCCAAGGCTGAGCGCTACGGCAAGGAGATACTTGCGGCGGTGGCGGAGTTTGAGCAGCAGGGAGAGGCACCGCTGACCGAGAGGATGCACAAGGCGAGGACTGCGGAAGGCGGGACGATGCTGTTCAAGCTTATCCGCTTCAATCTCTCGAAGCTTTCGCCTGCGGACGGGGAGCTGACGCTTGACGGCTTTTGCAGGAGGATAGCGGCGGCGCTCGGGGTATCGGCGGATATCGGGCTGATGAGGCAGGCGCTGGACAGCTGGCTGCTTAAAAACGACTATGCGTCCCGTTCACGCGAGGACGGCGGGCTGTGCCTGACGATACTTTCGGACGAAGCGGGGCTGACGGAGGCAGACAATATCCCTGCGACGGGCAAAAGGGAGCTGGCGCTGACCCCCGAGGGGCAGAGATTTATACTGGAAAACGCGGCAGAGATATTCACGACAGGGGGTCAGACCCGATGAATGAACAGTCAGGCGGCACACATACAGGCCACAGGAGCAGAATGAAGCAGCGGTTTGAGAACGACCCGCTGCTGCTCGGCTTTTCGGAGCATGAGATACTGGAGATGCTGCTTTATTACTGCATACCGAGGGCGGACACGAATGCGCTCGCGCACTCACTGATAAGCCGATACGGTACGCTGTGCGATGTGCTGGAGCAGGACATCGACGAGCTGGTATCGAGCGGGCTTCTGAGCAGGAACAGTGCGGTATCGCTGAAATTCTTTGATGCGGTGGCGGGCTATTTACAGCGGGGCGGCGGGGGAGCCGTGATAAAGGTATCCAACTTCCCCGATGTTGAGGAATACATATTCAGTCTGTTCAGAGGTATACACACAGAGCAGCTGAGAGTGTTCACGGTCGATAAGAAGAACGAGCTGGTGCTGACGGGGATACTTCACGGCGGCGGGAAGGAGAGCATTCTGCTGAGGACCGACAAGCTGGCGAAGGAGATCGCGGCGCTCGGGTGCAGAGATGTCATCATCGCGCACAATCACCCGTTCATGACGGGCGCACCCTCACAGGCGGACGTTGAGGAGACCCGGAAGCTGCAGCAGCTTCTGAACAACGAGGGCGTGATACTGCTCGATCATTACGTTGTGGGCAGAGAGCGCATCTTCTCGTTCCGCAGAGCGGGCCTGATGAACGAGCTGCTGTAGATAAGTGAACAAAGAACAAAGAACAAAGAACAGAGAAATAGGGGCTGTTGCACAGCGTTAATAATTCATGAACATTGGTCTTGCGGCGCTGCTT
>CAMOFU010000254.1 GCA_946613705.1 uncultured Clostridia bacterium | reverse complement strand
GTCACACCGTTTTTGCAGCTCTTGTGCATTATCATCATCACGCGAAGGCTGCTTCGCATTGCGGGATCACGTTATCGGCGTGTCACCGATCGATGCTGTTATCAGCTGAATACCCCCGAGCTGCTTTTCGGCGCTGCATACTGCATACTGATATTCTCCGTCATGCGGAAAGCTCCTGAAGAAGAACTGCCTTTTGTCGGCATTCTGCCTGACAGTGATATCCCCGCCGCGGATCGTTATGCAGAAGGAAGACAGCGGCAGCGCCAGCCCGAGCCCCACTGCCTTGCAGAAGCTCTCCTTGAGCGTCCAGTAGCGGAAGAACATCGCCCTGCGGCTCTCTTCATCTCTGCACCGCTCTATCGCCGCGCATTCCTCGGGGCAGAAGCAGCTGCCCGCAATGTCGGGAACGGAAGCGGTCATCTGCTCCACATCGCAGCCTATCTCACTGTCGGAGACTGCACACATCACCCTCGTTCCCGAATGGGAGAGGTTGAAGTGTATGTCACTGCGGCGGGCAAGACGCGGCTTGCCGTTTTCGTTGTATTCAAGAGTGCGCTCGCTCACGCCCGCTTCACGCAGGGCATAGTCAAGCAGCGCCCATGCTCCGAGCGACAGCCGCTTATCCTTCGGGAACCTGAATCGGTCGATCTTGTCCCTGCGCGGCTGAGGAGCGCCCTCGTACAGTCTGCGATACAGCCCGCTGTCACTCAGCACGGCTGTATCGGCAGTGTATATCCTTGTATTTATATCCATAGCAGCTTCGGCCTGTATGCGCGGCAGGCAGATCATTCAGAATGCCGCGCTTTCACGGTCGGTCAATGCTTCTTCCTGATGACGACTGCTGCCGCTGCAACAAGTGCTGTCATACCGAAAAATGCTGCCGCACCGGTTGCGGGGTTGCTGCCTGCTGCTGCGGTCTTTGCGGGAGCAGCGGCGGCAGAGCTTGCGGGAGCGGTGCTGCTTGCTGCCTCGGACGATGCATCGGCAGATGACGGGTCTGCTTCCGAAGCTGTTGAAGCTGTGCTTTCCGAGCTTGTGTCTGTATCGGAGCTTTCGTCGGACTGATCCGCTTCGCTGTCAGAGCTGTCAGCAGAGTCCTCGCTCTCCTCTTCCTCCTCTGAGCTGCTTTCGGGAACTGATACATCGGAGTCGGCGGAATCGGTCGGATCACCACCCGGAACGACCGTTTCCTCATCTTCAAGGAAGAGATAAGCATACGTCTTGCCGCTCGTAAAGCTGAAGGTATAGTATCTGTCTCCCGTCTCCTCGTCATCGAAGAATTCGCAGGCGGGTTCGGTAATGCCGCCGTCGTCGATGCAAAGGATCCTGAAGGTGCTCTCGTTCAGCGCAGAGGCATTATTTCCGATAACAGGACCTGTGATATAATTGCCGCAACTTTCGGGCAGCTGCTCCTCCTGCTCGAAGCCCCTCTTTCTGATCGCATAGATCTTGAATATCGAGGCAAGCTCGATGTTGTATCCTTTATCAAGGATATAGCTGTCAAGAGCTTCCTTGATGCTTCCCTCCTCCAGATCATCATAATTTACGTTATCGGCCGTCTCTGCCGAATAGACAACGTCATAGCCGTTTTTCAGATACTCGATATCCGTCTCATCAAAGCCGTTTGCCTCCAGCGCCTCATCATCGTAAAGCACGTCCTCGGACATTTCATCTGCAAAGTATACCGCCTTGCCGCGCATGATCTCTTTCTTCTCGGTATAATAGCTGTCCTCCTGCTTCAGCCACTCGAATGCATATGCGGGATAGTGCTGATCGTAGGTAAGCGCCTTGAGATTGCCAAAGAAGTCAGCTATAGTGTCCAGCATTCCGTTTGGATTCTTAACGTCTGTAATGATCGCAGGCGCTAACAAACGCATGATCGAAGGAAGTGCGGTCTTGACATAGAGATACTCCTGATCGCTAAGGCAGGCAGAATGATCCTGCTGATCGAACAGACCGATGAGATAGGCGGAAATATTATCCACTGCCGCGTAGAAATCCTCTGTGCCTTTTTCGGCTGTGATCAGCGGAGCAAGGATAGGCACGACACTGTCTAAGCTGATCTGACCGAGGGCAGCCTTTCCGAAGTCGGTAAGAGCACTTCTGCGCTCGCTGTCCATGTTGATGAAAAGGTTGGCGATATTGCCGATGAACTCGCCGTTAGCCGCAAAGCTCTCCCTCGATATGTTGTCCGTGAGCAGCTTTACAAAGTTTTCATCGACCTGCTTCATGGGTATCGGGTCGGAGAGGACAGTATCGCCGTCCTTATACTCGGTCTTATCGGCGAACGAGAAGGTCGATAGTTCAAAGGTCTTCTTCCGAACGGTCTTGGGCTCCTCCTCCTCGCCGTAGATCTCATCAACGCCTGACGTTTGCAGGCCCCATTCCGCGGGATATACCATCGGCACGAGATCGTACTCGTACTTCACATCATGGATATTCTCATATTCGGGAGCAGTTGCGCTCGCAGCGGGCGGCTCGAACGAATAGTCATAGAGTGCATCGCCGTCGATACCGAACCCATCAAGATCCTCATTGATATACTTGCCCGCAAGATCGGTGATCGCTGCCGAGCGGCTGTAGCCCGTGAGCCAGAGCTTTGCACCGAAGGTATCGGTCTCACGCTCGTATTCCTTTATCCTGTCGAGCACCTTGAACGCAGACTCAGAGAAGCCTTTGATATCGCCGTCGGTACCGCAGTCGAGCATATTGGCGACCTCGTCCTCATAACGGGAGCCTCTCACGGTCACCGCAACGATATCGCCGTATTCCGTTTCCTTATGCGCGATGACCATGCCGACTGTTTCCTTGGTCGGCATGGTATCGAAGTCATAATCCTTCCAATCCTCAAAGCCGATCTTGGCAAACAGCTCGTGCGCATCGACGGGCTCATCGGTAGTCATCGAGGTGAGAGCCAGTGCCATCGACATCGTGCGCAGATGCTCGTTCTTTTCTTTGCCCGAAAGAGCGAAATACTCATCGCTGTAGAAAAACCTGTCGTTGACTTTCAGCCCGCTGAACGTCCCTGTCAGCACCTTTATCTGCTCGATCGGTTCATCCTCCGCAAAGGCAGCGAACGGCAGCGCGGATACAGTCATCGCTGCGGTGACTGCCATTGCGGCAGCTTTCATTTTAATATTCATAATGATCCTCCTTTTA
>CAMOFU010000253.1 GCA_946613705.1 uncultured Clostridia bacterium | reverse complement strand
GCCTTGCCGTCCGAGAAGTCGATGAAGCGGCTCATCTGTTTTTTGAAGCACTCCACATTGTGCTCGATAGTCTCCTTGGTGAGCATCTTTCTCATATCGGTCTTGCCCGAGGGATCGCCGATCATGCCCGTTCCGCCGCCCAGCAGAGCGATAGGTCTGTTGCCCGCCATTTGCAGTCTCTTCATCAGGCAGAGCGCCATAAAGTGACCGACGTGCAGGCTGTCGGCAGTGGGGTCGAACCCGATGTAGAAGGTAGCCTTTCCCTCGTTTATCAGGTTCTTGATCTCCTCCTCGTCGGTGAGCTGCGCAAGCAGCCCGCGTCTTTTAAGCTCTTCAAATACTGTCATTTTTTTATCCTCCGTTTATTTGTTTATTTGTTTATTTGATCTCGTTTTTATGCTGTATATGTATCCCGATGTGTCCGATGCCGAGTATTATCACTGCGGCGGTCAGCGGGATATTCTTTCCGTATATGCCCAGAAGCAGGAAGGCGGCTACAGGCAGTGTCGCTCCCGCGACGGGTATGCCGAGAATGCCCGAATACATATCCTGCATCGTCTTTTCGCTTCTGAAATATCTTATCCAGTAGATCTCGTAGAGCACCATCAGTGCGAATGAAACTATGAGCCAGATGCTCCATGGCGAGAATGCCCGCAGGTTGAGATCGCCTGAAACAAGGCACAGTGCAGACACAAGCACCTCTCCCGTTCTTTCGAGCGCAAGCAGCAGCCTGTTCTCGTTGGCTGCATACCTTTCATAGTCCTCGGGCTGATTTTTGCTCCAGATGATGTTGGGGATCATCAACATAAGCAGATAGACGAGCCCCACATACGAAAAACCGAATTGCATCTGCCGACCCTCCGTTCATTCAAATGCCTGCGGGCTTATCTCGGCTGTCTTCGGTGTTTCAACAGTTTCGAGCGCATCGCACCCGCGGAACGCCCATGCGCCGATCTTTTTCAGCCCCTCGGGACAGACCACGCGGCGCAGCTGCCTGCAATCCTGAAAGGTGAACGGAACTATGTATTTTACCTTTTCGGGCAGGACGATCTCCTCAAAGCTGCTTCGCGCGAAGGCATACTGCCACATATTTACAAGCCCGTCGGGCAGCCTTATGCTTTTCAGCCCCGTACAGCCGTCGAACGCTGCCGCGCCTATATCGGTGATGCTGTCGGGCAGAGTCAGCGACGTGATCTCGGGATGCCCCTTGAACAGTCGGTCATAGATCACGGTAACAGGCTTGCCGCAGTATTCCGCGGGGACTGTCACGGCCGCATCGTTCCCCTCGTAGCTCACTGCGCAGAAGGTGCCGTCATCGGCGGCCTTGAATGTAAAGCTCTGCATTCTGCTGTCTCACCTACTTTTCGTTGACGAGCTTTCCCGTCATATGCTCGATGGTCAGCTCCATGACGAGCGTTGCCTTGGCGCACTTTTCTATCTCGTCATTGATGTAGCTTTCGTCATCGGTGAACTTATAGCTGAGTCTGCGGCAAAGCTCCACCGCTCTGTCAAAGTCCCCGACTATCGACATTCTGCCGAAGATCACGACGCTGGTGACATTCAGTGCCCAGTCGCCCTCCTTGAGAAAGCCCTTGTCGAACACGGTATAGCACACCTTGTCGTTCGCCTTCACGGCATCGACCCTGTGGCCGATCCTTCCGCCGTGGAAGTATATCCTGCCGCTTTCGGGGTCATAGTAATGGTTGATCGGCACACAGTAGGGATATCCCCCGTCACCGATCACAGCGAGCACTCCGCGCGTTTCGTTTTCAAGCAGTCTGATGCAGTCCTCGCGGCTGACTGCCTGCTTCTGTCTTCGCATCGCGCGGAAACTCATTCCGTCATAATGAACAAGCTCGTCGGTCGAACTCATTTATATCACAACCTTTCAATGTGGGAGATACGGTCTGATGCTTACGGCAGCAGGCAGCGTCATCTCATTTCAATGGTATCATCGCAAGGCAGCCCCGAAGCTCTCAGCAGCTCGAACGCCGCTGCCATCGGGAACTTTTTCATCTGCACCGAATATACGCCGAGCGGCATACCGCTTACATATGCCCTGATGAAGTAGCTGTCCTCGTTGCCCACATACACCGAGTTGGTATAGTAGGCGGTCAGCACATCTGCCCTGCACAAGCGGACGATGTTTTCAAGCGGTATCGGTATGATATCCTTTGAGGTGATAAGGGTGAGGTATCTGCTGCCGAGGTCGATGAATCCCCCGTAGGAGCCGATGATCTGCCCCTGCATATAGCTGCGCTCGATCTCGGGAAAATCGGGGAGATCGGTCAGTCTGCCGTAAAGCCGCCTTGCCTTTATCCCGACTATGCCCGAAACGGCAAAGTAGAGCAGCAGTATCATTGCCCCGAGGACTATGAAGATCACGGCAGGCTCGCCCCTGCCCTCGGACTTTTCCTTGAACAGCACGATCTCGATCACCCCGAGCGCCAGCACACCGAGCAGCTCGGCGATTATTCGCGGTCTGCGGTATCTGGCTATAAGGTCTGAGAGCATGGACTTTTCGGGAGTCTCACAGGAATGCGCGGCTGCCCACTTCTGATATTTCAGCAGCTCGCGTTCGGTGCGGAAGGCATTGCCTGCTTTGAGCTGCTCCGCTACCTTGAAGGAGCTTTTGTTGTCCTTCTTCTCATAGAGCATCGCACCGAATAAGATCACCCCTGCAATAACGCAGATGAGGATGGTCACAGGCAGCGGTATGCCCCGTGTTTGCAGCATCACGACGGCAAACCCGCAGGAAACCACATAGACAAGCACTGTCGATTTAAGATCCATAAGCTCACTCCATACATAAAAGCCCTCCGATCGGCTGATCGGAGGGCGAATATATCGCGGTACCACCTCGTTCACAGAGAGCCTTCGCACTCTGCCTTGTACGCTCGTAACGGTGCGCGGCCGTGCTGCCTTTGCCTTCGGCTTTCTCGGCAGCCTGCTCCCTCGGTGTATTCGGCTGTATGCGTCCTCGCCCTTTCACCTCACGGGCGCTCTCTTTGCTCGGCAGCACAGCTTACTTTTCCGAGATCACGGCATTTGGATTATTGACTAAACTGATTATGATTATAACACACCCTCCCCGATTTGTCAAGCACCGCAGCGACGGCGCACAATGCCGCAGCGGCGGCGCGCAATGCCGTCGCGCCCTGCATTGTGCAAAAGGCAGGCATAGCTGCGCTCCGGATCGTACATTGGTGCGGG
>CAMOFU010000252.1 GCA_946613705.1 uncultured Clostridia bacterium | reverse complement strand
CACAGCTCTAAGGATAAGAGCATTGCCGACCACGTCTGCGAGTTCCTTGAGAGCAAGGGGCTGAGGTGCTGGATAGCGCCGAGGGATATCGTGGCGGGAAGCGACTGGGCGGCATCTATAAGCACCGCGATAACCGCGTCCAAGGTCTTTCTTCTGATCTACAGTGCAAACAGCGCTGCCTCGGATCAGGTGTCAAGGGAGCTGAGCCTTGCGGAGACGAAGAAGGACGTTTTTGTCGTTCCGTATAAGGTCGATGATACCGAGCTGACAGGCTCCTTCGAGTATTATCTCACGGGCGCACACTGGATATCCGCAAGCTATGCCAAAAAGGACTATAAGCTTGAGGAGCTGTATTCGATCGTTTCGGGCATCGTCGGGCGGAACGTGCAGAATATCACCAACAATACATATATAGATCATCTGCATATAAACGCTTCGGGCGATCTGAATGAGAGCATTCAGCAGGCTGTCCGCGAGCAGACAAAAATGAAGCCCGCGTCCGAGCCGATGCACGCTGACAGTCAGGCACCTGCGCGCAGACAGGCATCGGCGGACACTGACGTTCCCGCTGTGAAGTCGAAAAAGCCGCTTATCATAGGCGGGATATGCGCTGCGGCAGTCGCGGCAGCGGCAGCGGTGATACTGGCAGTATCACCCAGCGGCAAGTCCTCGGACGGCAGCAGCTCTGCGGCACCCGCAGCAGCGGAGAGCACCGCCGTGAGCGAGGTGCAGCAGACGACCCCGTCAGCCGAGAGCAAGGCGGAGCAGGTGTCCTCGGCAGAGAGCAGCTACGAGGAGCCGTCGGGGACAGAGGTGATGGTTTTCTTCGGCGGCGGAGCACGGAAGGGCTATTACAACGGCCCCGTTGACTCGTCGGGCAAGCCCGACGGCAAGGGAGATTTCAGGAGCGTTCCGACCGACGAGTTTCAGCTCACATACAACGGAGTGTTCACAAATGGCGAGCTGACAGGTGAAGCCAACGCGGTCCTTGTATATCCGTCGGGCAGGAAAGATGAATATTCGGGTACCTTTGAGGAGGGATTTATAACCGAGGGCAGCTTTACCGAAACGGCAGCTGACGGCTCGTCGGTGGTGAGAAAGGGCAAATTCACCAAGGTTACCGAGCATTCGATCGTCTGCGAAAGGCTGACCGAGGGCACCGAAACGAGATACGATGCAGACGGCAGAGAGATCGCCTCGAAGTCCGTTCCCTGACGCGGGGCAGCCCGCAGCGGCAGGAGCATCAAAGATAACAGGATACATAAGAAAAGGCACCGCCCGCAGAGAAGATCTCTCTGCGGGCGGTGCTTTATTGATGTGATCTTTCGCCTGTGCTTCACCTGACTCTCAGACAGCGCATGGCATTGAGTATCGCTATCACCGAAACGCCTACATCTGCGAATACCGCTGCCCACATCGAGGCAAGCCCTAAGGCACCGAGCAGCAGCACAAGCCCCTTTACGCCGAGCGCGAAAACGATGTTCTCGTAAACTATCCGCACGGTGCGGCGGGATATGCGTATCGCGCGGGCGATCTTTGCGGGGTCGTCGTCCATCAGCACGATGTCCGCAGCCTCTATCGCAGCGTCCGAACCCATCGCACCCATAGCTATGCCTATATCCGCGCGGGAGAGGACGGGCGCATCGTTGATGCCGTCGCCGACAAACACCAGCGCCGATCTTTCGGGCTTGCGTGCGAGGAGCTGCTCCACCTTTTCTACCTTGTCGGCAGGCAGCAGCTCGGTGTACACCTCGTCGAGCCCGAGCTGCTTCGCGGTGTCCTCGCCCACTGCCTTGGAATCGCCCGTCAGCATGACCGTACTGCTTATGCCCTCGGCACGCAGCTGCTCTATCGCCTGCCTGCTCGTGTCCTTCAGCTCGTCGGATATCACGATATGCCCCGCATATTCGCCGTTCACCGCGACGTGGACCGTAGTGCCGACATGGTGGCAGGGGTGCCATTTTACACCTATGCTGTTCATCAGCTTATCGTTGCCTACGCATACCGTCTGACCGTCTATCACTGCCTGCACGCCTCTGCCCGAAAGCTCCTCATAGCCCGAGATCCTGCTGCGGTCTGCTTCGGTATTGAGTGCGTCTGTTATCGAGCGGGCGATAGGGTGGGTGCTGTAGCTTTCGGCATATGCCGCCAGCTCGATCAGCCGCGCCTCGGAGATGTTGTCGGGGTGTACTGCGGTAACGTTGAACACGCCCTTGGTGAGCGTTCCCGTCTTGTCGAACACCACCGTCCCGCTGCGTGAGAGCACCTCAAGATAGCTGCCGCCCTTTACGAGTATGCCGTCTCTGCTCGCACCGCCGATGCCCCCGAAGAAGCTGAGCGGCACCGAGATAACGAGAGCGCATGGGCAGGAGATGACGAGAAAGATCAGCGCCCTGTGCAGCCAGCCGAGCCAGCCGCCCGCAAAGATCGGCGGTATGACAGCCAGCGCAGCCGCAGCTATGCAGACTGCGGGGGTATATACCCTTGCAAAGCGGGTTATGAAATTCTCGGCCTTTGCCTTTTTCGATGCCGAGTTCTCGACCAGATCGAGTATCCTTGCAACGGTGCTCTCGCCGTAGGGCTTGGTCACGCGCACTCTGAGCATACCCGTCTGATTGATGCAGCCGCTTATAACATCGTCGCCCGAACGCACCGTTTTCGGCAGGCTCTCGCCTGTCAGCGCGGAGGTGTCCACCGAGCCCTCGCCCTCGAGCACTATGCCGTCAAGGGGTATCCGCTCGCCGGGTTTGACGATTATCTCATCACCGACTGCGATATCCTCGGGGTCTGCCTCGACGAGCTCGCCGTCCGACTCGATATTTGCATGGTCGGGGCGTATATCCATAAGCGAGGATATCGACTTCCTCGACTTGCCGACCGCTACGCTCTGGAACAGCTCGCCCACCTGATAGAACAGCATTACCGCTGCCGCCTCGATATACTCGCCCGTGGCGAATGCACCAACGGTGGCTATCATCATCAGGAAGTTCTCGTCGAAGACCTGACCGTTTGCGATATTCCTGCCCGCCTTGAACACCACATCATATCCGATGACCGCATACGGCACGGCATACAGCACCGCAGCGAGCCACCCCTCCTCGGGAGCGAAGAGCCCCAGCCCCAGCAGCAGCACCGCACTGATGATTATTCTTACGAGCACCCTTTTCTGTTTACGTTTCATTGCTTACCATATCTCCGATCGCTGTCTGCTGTA
>CAMOFU010000251.1 GCA_946613705.1 uncultured Clostridia bacterium | reverse complement strand
CCCGTGTAGCTCTGCCTTATAACAAAGCTTGTGTTCTCGTCCGCACGCACGAACGATGCATCATAATCAAAGCTCTCGGGCTCACCGTCGTCATCGCCGTAGCTTACAGCCCTGATCTCAAACCAATCGGTGACGATGTTGTAATCATAGCTCACAGCCCTTACATGATAAACGCCCGGCTGACTTGCATAGAAGTATTTATTGCTCTTGATACAGCAGCCCTTCTCGGGGAGCTCCTTCAGCTCCCATATAGGCTTGAGCGGATCCTCAAGCACCCATGCTCCTGCCTCGTACACTATCCGCATCTTAAACAGGGAATCAATATCCGTGCTGACATTTATGGGTGTCTCTTTACTTACCGCAAAATCCTTTTCATAATACGTCAGATAGGGATGCACATTGAATCCGTCGGGAGCACCCGAATCGCTCTCAAAGGTCACCCAGTCCGAACAGATCTCCTTGCCGTTCGCATTTACCGTCTTTGCGCGGATATGGAAGGTGCCGAAATCGTGAACGGTCATCTGATGCCCGCTTATCTTTATGCAGGGCTCCTTGGCTTCCCATGTGTAGGGGTCATTGACCGCCAGACCGTTTGTACCCAGAATGGATACCTTTACAAGCTTGTCAAGATCGTAAACGCCCAGAACTACCTTCTTCGACCAGCCGCTTGCATCAGCGGTGATCCTGCCGTCGGGGTCAAAGGCAGCAAAGGTTATCCACTTGGAATAGAAGTTATCGCCGAAAGCATTGGTATACCTCCACCTGAGATGATACTCACCGGGCTTGGGAGCATTTATCACCATACGGGTCGCGGTGCTGCCTGCAATGTCTATCCCGTCCTCGGGAGTCTCCCTTGCTTCAAAAACGCAGTTTACATTTACCTGATTTCCGAAATGATCGTACACAGACAGTCTGTTATTCTTGAACGCGCGTTCTCCGACCGAGTATCTCCATGTGTCGGCAGTGCTCCAGTGAAGTGTATAATCATACACGCCCTCTGCCCTGAGCTGCGCTACGATGTCACTTCCCTTGGCAGCTATCTCCAATGGGTCTGCCTTTTGAAGCACCAGCATATTGTTGTTCTGCTTCTCGGGTCTGAAACCGTAATTTGAGGTGAAGGGCTCGAGTATATACCAGGTCTTTATCCCGTAGAACCGGATATTCTTCGTCTGTGTATCCTTATCGGCATGATCGAACGAGGTCATACCTATATTCCAGTATTTATGCCATGCATCTTCACTCGAGCATTGTGAGCTTCTCGGACAGTTCGGTTCCTGCCTGGGGTAGTGCGCAAGCTCCTTGCCGTCGTTGACAAGCTCGCTGATCGGGAAATAGGCATTGCTGCTGTCTTTATAGCTGTCCGTGCTGATGCTGACGGTCTCAAGATATTCGTCAAAGCTCTTATCGGGATAAGCGCTCTTGACGTACTCATACAGCTGCTTCATGTTATCGGGATCTATAGCGCTCTGAGCTATCCCGTTATTGATCTGCTCTTTGATCTTGTCGGCAGCAGACTTGATGTTGCTCTGATAGGTCGTATATCTGTAGGTGTTGTCGTCACCCTTAACATCTGCCTTGATCGTAAGCTCTGCAACATCGGGCGAGATCGGAACGTTCATCGTGCCCTTGTTGACGAAAACGTTCCTCTCGTGCAGCTTCTTGTATTTGAATACAAGGAAGTGATAAGCCACGCTGCCGGGGTCGTCAAGATCGAAAAGCTGCTTGGTGAGCTTATCCATTCTTGCCTCTGCCTGGTCTGCGTCTGCCGCCAGATCAAGCAGGTCCTTATAGTCCTGCGCCGAAAGGCTTGCCTTTTGCTCGTCCGTGAAATTCGCAACGTCCTTTACCGCTTTAAGGCACTGCATAGCAACGGTGTATGCGTGATAATACTCATACATCACGCGGTCGATATACGGCTCGGCAAGATCGTATGCCTCACCGCTGAACATCACGTTCTGGCAGCAGTCAAGATAAACAGAGGTGTAGATATCCCTGCTCCCCAGCTCTGCAAACGTCTTCCCCGAAAGAAGATCGCCGACCGTTCCGATCATACTGATAAGATTCGATCTGTCGTTCCACTTCTGATAGTTCATGATCTGCTTGGCAACAGCGATGCATTTCTGCTCGTAGGACTTCCTGCTGCTGTTTACGTCTATGTCGATCTGATCGGAGATACCGTCTACTGTTTGCGCCAGATCGTTGAGCCTTACGCCCGCATCATTGATGACAAGCTTGTTTCCGATAGCATCAACTATCTTTCTGGTGTTCGTGTCCATTTTGCTGTTAAGAGCTGCATACTCCTCGTGCATCTCTTTGCGAAGACTGTTGATATTATCGTTTATCTGCTTCAATGCAGCAGCAGAGCCGTCCCCGCCTGCTATGGCAGCTATGTTACCTATAAACGCTCCCACAACACCGAGCTGGGGACAGAACGGTGCAAACGCCCTCAGATCGTCTGTTATTATCTTAAAAACTATGTCAGAATCCGAAGCCTCTGCAACTATCGCAGTGTCAAGGCTCACAGAAGCCCCCACCGTTCCGACAGCCATAGCTCCCGCGATAAAAAAGCTCAATGCCTTTATACCTATACTGTTTTTCATACAGATCACGCTCCGTTCATTGGGAATAATAGTTTTGAAACTCCTGCCCTTTCACATTTTGTCTATAATTATGATACCATATTTTTACTGTAAAGTCAAGCTACAATTCTAACTGCATTTGTAGCCCAAACTGCTTCAAATGCCCTTGTCTGCGGCATTTCACGGTATCCCATACAACGTGCATTCCCGCATACCGTGATACCGTAAAAAACAACGAAACGGCACACCCGCGCCCGTTCCTCCGAGCATCGTGTGTGCCGTTTTTTTGTTTTTTATCATGCTGTTTCGGCTTCTGCCGACTTATTCCTTTCTTCTGCCGACTGCATAAGCGGCTGCAAGTGCAGCTACGAGCAGTACGGCAGCGGCAGCCTCAAGACCTGTCTTGGGGTTCGCGCCCGAGGGCTTGCTCGCTGCGGGAGCGGTGCTGTCCTTGGCACTGCTGCTATCGCTCTGCGGCTTGCTGTTATCGTTCTGCTGACGGCTGCTGTCGTTCTGCACCTTGCTGCTGTCGTCCTGCGGGACACTGCTGCTCTCGTCCTGCGGAACACTGCTTTCGTCCTGCGAGTCACTGCTTTCGTCCTGCGGAACACTGCTTTCGTCCTGCGAGTCACTGCTCTCGTCCTCAACACCGTCTGCACAGTGTATCCT
>CAMOFU010000250.1 GCA_946613705.1 uncultured Clostridia bacterium | reverse complement strand
AGTTGACTTTTATATAATAAAAGGTGTATAATAGAAATGCTGCGAGTTCAGGCGATAATAACGATCGGAGGAAAAGGCATGAATGTGATATTTGACATCGGCAAGGTACTTATAGACTTTGATTTCGAGGACTTTGTTCGGGAGATGTACGGTGAAGAGACAGGGCAGATACTGATAGATGCGATGTGGAAGAACCCCGACTGGTCAAGGTTAGACGAGGGAGTGCTTTCGGACGAGGAGGTGCTGAAGCTGTTCATTGCTAAGGCACCCGCATACGAGAAGGAGATACGCACGGTATTTGCAAAGCTCGGCAGCTGCCCCAGACTCAGACCGACCACGATACCGATGATAGACAGGCTGCACGCCGAGGGGCACAGGGTATACTACCTCTCGAACTACTTTGAGTATCTGATCCACGCTGCACCGTGGGCTCTGGATTTCATCAGCCATACGGACGGGGGCGTGTTTTCATGCTTTGAGCACGTATTGAAGCCCGACCCGCGCATATACGGCATCATCTGTGAGCGCTACGGGCTCAGACCCGCGGAGTGTGTTTTTATAGATGACACCCTTATAAATGTCAGGGGTGCGGAAGCGGTCGGGATAAAGGCGATACACTATACGGGACAGACAGCCGAGGAGCTGATAAAGAGCATAGACGATATACAATGAAGGCAGGGCGCATCAACGGCTTCGGGAAAGCTGATGATGCGCTTGTGCTTTGATCGGGTATCGCAAACGCACAGGATTTTTGGCAAGTCCGCAGGAAAGGTGGAATTGTCCGCTGAATATAGATAGTAAAGGTACCGCCGCACAACGGTATAAACTATACTGTACGGTCAATGATATTCCTGAAAGGGGCTTGAGGATATATGATAAATAAAGATAAAAGTAATGATAAAGACAGAGATAAAAGCATCGGGGCAGGCAGACTTACCGGGCGTGCCGAGGAGGCGGTAAGGCTTGCTGCCGTCTGCGCGGGAAGGCTCGGTCAGGACCGCATCGGGACCGAGCATCTGCTGTGCGGTATGCTCGACGAGGGAAGATGCACCGCCTGCACCATTCTTGAGGATAACTCAGTGAGCGCCGAAAGCGTCAGAGCCGTCATCGGGCAGACAGCAGGCAAATGCCGTCCGTGCAGGACAGAGGCAGATGCGCTGTCCGATGAGTCGGCTCGGGTGATCCGCACAGCGGGTGTCATCGCAGGGAGCGCAGGAAGCATACTCATCGGCTCGGAGTTCATTCTCGCGGCTATGCTCCGTGATACCGAATGCGCCGCAGTCAGGGTGCTGCGTTCGCTCGGGTGCAGCCTTACAAGGATCTATACCCAGTGTACCGAGGGGACAAGAGATGTCGGGGAGCAGTCCCGCCCGCGGCTGAAGCATCTCGAAAAATACGGCCGCGAGCTTACCCGACGTTCGGTCTGCGAGGGGTTTGACCCGCTGATAGGCCGCAGCAGCGAGATCGGCTGTATGATCGAGATACTCTGCCGCAGGAATAAGAACAATCCCTGCCTTACGGGCGAGGCGGGTGTCGGGAAGACTGCCGTGGTAGAGGGGCTCGCCGCAAGGATAGTCTCGGGGAACGTGCCGCGGCAGCTCTCGGGCAAGCGTATCTTCTCCCTCGATCTTACGCTGCTGCTGGCAGGCGCAAAGTACCGAGGCGACTTCGAGGAGCGCCTGAAGGCCTGTACCGATGAGGCAGCCGCCGCAGGCGATGTGATACTCTTCATCGATGAGCTGCATAATATCATGGGGACAGGGGCTGCCGAGGGCGCGATAGATGCTGCCAATATCCTGAAACCGCAGCTTGCAAGGGGCGAGCTGCGGCTGATCGGAGCAACGACCCTTGATGAGTTCAGACGCACGATAGAGCAGGACAGCGCCATGGAACGCCGATTCAGCCGAGTGAACGTCGCCGAACCCGACGCTGCCGAGACACTTGAGATACTCAAGGGCATACGGGCGCGTTATGAGCGGTTCCACGGCATCACGGTCAGCGACGAGCTGCTCTCCCGGATCGTGACGCTTGCGGCAAGGTATATCCCCGAGCGGCGGTTCCCCGATAAGGCAATAGATATCCTCGACGAAGCCTGCGCCCGCGAACGGCTCCGACAGGAGCAGCCCGATGCCTCAAAGCGGCTCTCGCTGGCTTTCGAGGGATATATAGAGGGGCGCATCTCGCGTGAGGAGTATCTTGCAGCAGTGGCAGAGCGTGCGCAGGACAGACTTTGTCTTACAGAGGAGGCCTGCTGCGAGGTCGTTTCGCGGCGCACGGGGATAAGCTGCGGCGAGCTCTCGCGCTCCGAGGCAGAGGAGCTGATGACCCTCCCCGACCGCCTGAAGACCGAGGTCATAGGTCAGGACGAGGCGATCGACCGACTTTGCGATTCTGTTCTGCGCTGCCGCTCGGGTCTGCATGACGACCGCCGCCCCGTGGGGAGCTTTCTGTTCATCGGCACCAGCGGGGTAGGCAAAAGCCGCCTTGCGGGGGCACTCGCCGCAGCACTGTTCCACAGGCGCGATGCACTTATCCGCTTCGATATGTCCGAATACTCGGAGCGGCACAGTGTTTCAAAGCTGATCGGCGCACCCCCCGGATATGTGGGGTTTGACAACGGCGGCCTGCTCACCGAACAGGTAAGGCGCAGACCCGCCTGTGTCGTGCTGCTCGACGAGATCGAAAAGGCCGACCGCAGTATCTTTGAGCTGCTGCTGCAAATAACCGAGGAGGGCTCGCTGACCGATTCCTCCGGCAGACGTATACCCTTCTCGGAGGTGATACTGATAATGACCTCCAACGCGGGCATGGCAGAGCTTGAAAACAGCACGATCGGCTTCGGAGAGCACAGGGAGAGCAGTCTCGCACAGCTGAGATCGGCAGCCGAAAGAGCCGCAAAAAAGCTCTTTTCGCCCGAGCTTCTCGGCAGGCTCGACGGAGTGATCGCCTTCCGCCGCCACGGCAGGGAGCAGCTAAGGCAGATCGCACGGCTGCAGCTCGAAGAGCTTGAAAGGCGGGCGAGGGCGCTCGGCTGCGAGCTGAGCTGCACCCCCGCCGCCGCAGAGCTCCTTGCCGAAAGGAGCGCGGGCAGCAGCTCGGGAGCCCGTGAGATACGCCGCCTCATCACCGCCGAGATAGAGACTCTTCTCAGCCGCCGCCTTATCGGCTGCGACCCCTCACCTCTTATCGCAGATGCCGCCGACGGCGCCTTCATACTCACCTCCCCCGCAGACAGCGGCAGTCGGCAGCAAAA
>CAMOFU010000249.1 GCA_946613705.1 uncultured Clostridia bacterium | reverse complement strand
TGTACTGCTGCGACTTCTGCGTCAGCTTCTGCTTCTTCTGGAAGTTGTCCTTGCTGCGGTTCTGCTTGGTGTTCGCAAGATTGTCATACTTCTCGTTGTATTTGTCCAGCTCGATGTAGCTGCCCCTTGTGTCAACATTGCTCCTGCTGCCGCTGTCGCTCGACTCGGATACCGTGTAGCCCTCGCTCTGGCTGCTCCTTCCGCCGCCGATAAAGGTCTTCACTCCGTGCTCCTGCTTCTTCGCCTGCTTCTTCTGCTCCCTGCGCTTCTCCTGCTTCTTCTGCTCCGCCTGCACAGGCTTATTCTCTTCGGCCTTCACTTCCTCAGCCGCCTTTGCAGGCTCCTCTGCACGAACAGGCTCAGCCTTCTCAGCCTTCTCAGCCTTCTCAGCCTTCTCGGCAGGCTTCCTGTCCTCAGCCTTAGCCTCCTTAGCTGCTTCCGCAGGCTTCTCGCTCTTTGTCTCCTTCACCTTCTCGGCAGGCTTCTCGGGAGCTGTGTTCGCTGCAAAATATGCGTCAAAATTCTCTACCTGGTTCTTCTGCGTAAAGAATTCAAACACAAAGCTCACCTCTTCGGGTGTCAGCGCCGATACGGTCTTTTTCGCATCGCCCCCAAGCCTTCCAAGGCATTCTATGACCTCCGCATTGTTCAGCTTCAGATCCTTCGCCAGTTCGTTCAGCTTATATTTCTTTACTGCCATATATCATTTTCCTCCATTCGATCTTTTACCTCTTAAAGTACCTCGATCTCCGCAAGGCCCTTCGCAAGACCCTCGGCAAAGCCCTTGTCCGTCACAGCTATTATCCCGCTGCGCTTCCCCAGCGCCGTGCCTATCTCGTCCATCGTCATTCCCAGCGCCCAGAGCTTCACTCCGCCGCGCCCGCAATGGAACCTCACTTCTTTAAGGCTTTTCTCCGACAGGTCGTCAGCCGTGAATACCCCGAAGGCGTTCCCGCTCCCGCAGGCGTCCTTCATCATGTCCATTCCCAGCACCATTCGCCCTGCCTTCATGCACATCGTCAGCAGACCTCTCTTATCCTTCATCAAGCTCCGCCTCCATACTGTCGTACACACTGTCATCTATCCTGCACTCAAAGCTCTTCTCAAACCTGTGAGCCTTCCGTGCCTTCCTGAAGCATTCAATATCCCTGCAAAGATAAGCCCCGCGCCCCGACTTCCTTCCCGTCAGGTCAAGCGAGATGCTCCCCTCCTTGTCCTTCACCACTCGTATAAGCTCCTTCTTCGGCTTCATCATCGAACAGCCAAGGCACATTCTCATCGGGATCTTCTTCGTCTTCATATTGTCTTATTCCTCTCCGTCCTCCTCGGGTATCGGCTCCTCGGGCAGAATGTCTATCCTGTAGCCCGTCAGCCCCGCGGCAAGCTTCGCGTTCTGTCCCTTGTTGCCGATCGCCAGCGAAAGCTGATTGTTCGGCACGATCACCTTGCACTCGCGCCTCTCGTTCTCCTCGTCAACAAATACCTCAACGCTCTTCACCTCTGCGGGTGCCAGCGCCCTTGCAATGAATTCCTCGGGATCCTCGCTCCACGGGATTATGTCTATCTTCTCACCGCACAGCTCGTTCACTATCGCCGTTATCCTGCTCTTGCCGGGGCCTATGCACGCGCCTATCGCATCAACGTTCGGGTCGTTGCTCACGACCGCTATCTTGCTCCTTGCACCCGCAACTCTCGATATCGCCTTGACCTCAACAGTCCCGTCGTATATCTCGGGCACCTCTCTCTCAAACAGCTTCCTCACAAGCTCCCTGTGCGTCCTCGATATCCTTATCGACGGCTTCTTGTCGGGTGCCGAGGCTCCCACTACATATACCTGTATAACGTCGCCGGGCCTCAGCGTCTCCCCCGGTATCTGCTCCTTGCGGATAAAATATACCTCGTTCTTGTCTATCGTCACAACTGCGTTCTGCGTAACGGGCTCTACCTTCTGCACCGTCGCGGGTACACATTCCTGTACCTTGTCCTTGTACTGCTCTATCAGCTTTTCTCTCTCTATGTCCTTTATGTCCTTCTTGATCGACTGCTTCGCATTCTGCGCCGCCACTCTGCCGAACTTCTCGGGGGCAAGCTTTATCTCGCACATTCCGCCCACTCTTGCTCTCTTCGATATCGCCCTCGCTTCGTCAATGTTTATCTGGTTCGCAGGGTCCTCGGGCTCTCCCTCAACTACCTCCTTGAGCAGCTTCATCTCAAACTTTCCGCTCTCGGGGTCGATCTCTATCGAAATGTTCTCTGAATCGGGATAGTCCTTCTTTATCGCCTTCATTATCCCCGACTTCACCGATTCGATCAGCGACTCCGCATCAATGTCGTTCTCCTTCTGCAGCTGGCTCAGTGCCTCAAAAAAATCCTTGTTCATTTTTCCCAACCGATCCTTTCATATCAGATTTCAAGCAGTTTCTGCCTTTTCTCTTTTTTTATTTTTTATTATTTCGTATCTCTCCCTGCGGCACCGCGCCTTCCTTCGGCTGCGTTTTTATCAAGCCGCAAAAAAGGCCGGAACTTTTTGTTTCCAGCCTTTCTACGATATCATAGTATATTATACCACGTTGTTCCGCGCTTTTCAAGTCCTCAAGGCGGTTTTTTTACCCGATAATGTTAATTTTCTGTAAATTACTGATCGTTTTATTTGTTGCTGCCCGCACTCTCGGTGCCGCCGTCGGCAGCCGCTTCGCTTTCAACATCATCGGCATCAGCCTTGCTCTTGTTGTTCTTTCCCTTCTTCTTTTTGGTTTTTGTATTTGTATTGGGATTGGTATTGGGATTGGCGCCCGTATCTGCCCCTTTGCTCTCGGCAGCCTCGTTTATCTCCGCCGCCGTGCTCATTATCGGACCCCTGTTCTTCCTTATGCCCTCGGCAAAGTCTATCGGCAGCGTGAACAGTATCCCCGTGTTCGGCATCGAAAGATCGCCTACCGTGCTGTAGATCACCTTCCTTGCGATCTCAAGCTGGTCGTTGCGTATCACCGAGATTATCGTCCTGTTGTCCTCGTTCGCATCACTGCTGAACAGCGACCTTATAGATGCACTCACAAACGAACTGTCCAGCTTCGACAGCGTCATCACCAGCCCCGACGATTCTATTATCGTCGCACCGCCTATCCCCGCCGCCGAAAGCCCCTCCAGCAAATACTCCAGAGCATCCAGCTTGTTCAGAATTATCACCATCAGCTTCATCAGCCCGTCTCCTTTCTCGTCAATATATCCCCATTCCGCTGTATATCACCGTAAATGA